>JBBQUC010000277.1:0-5872 GCA_038212815.1 Cytophagales bacterium | reverse complement strand
ATTATGCCCTGATGGATGGAGATGACTACTGGACAGACCCGCTTAAGCTCCAGAAACAAGCCGACTATCTGGATGCTCACCCCGACTGCTCGACGGTGTTTAACAACGCGCTCATCACGTTTGAAGATGGTTCGCCCTCATACCTGCTCAACGGCCCCGATATGAAAGAGACCTACACGGTCGATGACCTCATTGGCGACCGGGAGATTTGGTTCATGGCTACCTCCAGTACCTTATACCGCAACGTCATCAAGGAATTTCCGGCCTGGTTCCGTGAGTCGTCGAGTGGCGATATACCCCGCCTGATTTTGATGGCCAAACTCGGCAAAATTGGGTATATCCCCGATGTGATGTCAGTCTATCGAAAAAACCGGGCCGGGGCCAGCTTTCATGACAATGAGCGCGACGAAGGGTTTCTCAGAAACCGGATTCAGATGTACAGCGACATTAACCGCGAACTGGATTACCGGTACGATAAGGTGCTGCGCCGGAACATTGCCCGCTACTACCGCCTGATGCTCGATGCCCGGCAGTATGAGCAAAGCTACTTCCGACGGGCATTTTATGCCCTTAAATACCTGAATATGGCCCAACCCGGCTGGGAGACGGCTAAAGACATTATTCGGGATTATGTAGTGCCTCTCTCACTCATGAAACTTTACAGTACCATTCGCCTACTGCCTCATCGCTAACCGTATGAAATTAAGCGTCGTAATTCCGGCCTATAACGAGGAAGAGTCACTGCCGCAAACCCTGCGGGCCTTGTATCAGACACTGGCCAGGCATGGTGTGCCGCACGAAATTTGTGTCACCAACGACAACTCGAAAGACAATACCCTACAGGTACTCCAACAACTCGAAGCCGAAATTCCTACGCTGGTGACCTTTACCAATCCTGGCCCAAATGGGTTTGGCTACGCCGTACGCTATGGTCTCGAACGCTTCACCGGCGATTGTGTAGCCATATTTATGGCCGATTTGTCTGACGACCCAGAAGATTTGGTCAGGTTTTACCATAAAATGCTCGAGACCGATACCGATGCTGTTTTTGGGTCGCGCTGGGGTAAAGGGGGTCGGGTGGTGGACTACCCCCGGTTAAAGCGATTCGTCAATCGGCTGGCCAACGCCATTATCCGTATCCTGGCCGGTATCCGGTATAACGATACCACCAACGCTTTCAAACTCTACAAGCGCGAAACCATCGAAGGGGTAAAACCTTTTTTAGCCCCTCATTTCAACCTCACCGTAGAGTTGCCGCTCAAAGCCATTGTACGGGGGTATTCCTACGAGGTAGTGCCCAATAGCTGGACAAACCGCAAATACGGCGAATCGAAGCTAAAAATTCAGGAGATGGGAGGCCGGTATTTCTTCATTCTGATGTACTGTCTCATCGAGAAGTATTTCGCGCATGGCGATTACCAAAAACCCGTCAACAAACCCAGTTTGGTAAAGGTGGAGTAGTAGTAAAAGCCACTAACCATTTCTTCTCTTCCGGTATATTCAGGGGCTTCGCGGCTTTTACGCAGACAACCGTTTTCTGTTTGTCTGTTATGAATCTTCCGCTGCAATCACGCCGTTTATTTGCCAAACAAGCCGCGTTGGCTACGGCTGCCATCGCGATGCCTACAGCTTTGTTTGGCCGCAAAAAAGACGAAGTTATTATTGGCCATAATAGCCACCGTTACCGGGTGGTGCCCAATTGGGGCGTGTTAGACGCGGGTAAAAATCCCGTAAACGACTGCCACGAGATGGTGCAGGATGCCAAAGGCCGGATTCTGCTGCTGACCAACGAAACCAAAAACAACGTTCTGATTTACGATAAGTCGGGTAAGTTGCTCGACACCTGGGGCCACGATTACATTGGCGGGCATGGCCTTACCATTGCCAACGAGGGTGGCGAGCAGTTTCTGTTCATCTGCGACCCCGACCGGCATCAGGTCATCAAAACCGACATGACAGGCCGGGAGCTGCTGAAAATAGACTACCCCAAAGAAACGGGCGTATATGCTTATCCGGGCAAGTTTAAGCCTACCGAAACCGCCATTAACCCCGCCAACGGCGATATTTACGTGGCCGACGGCTACGGCTCCAACTACATTACGCAGTATGACCACGCGGGCAAATACATCCGGCATTTTGGCGGGCCCGGTACGGCCAATGAGCAGTTCGACTGTTGCCATGGCATTGTGGTAGATACCCGCAACAAAACCAATCCTACGCTACTCATTACCGACCGGCGGCACCAAGCCTTCAAACGCTTCACCCTTGATGGCAAGTACCTCGCCACCATTGCTCTGCCCGGCTCATACATCTGTCGCCCGGTTATTAAAGGCGATAACCTCTACGGAGCCGTGTTCCGCAGTACCGCCGACAATTACCCCGATTCGGGCTATATTCAGGTGCTGGATAAGAACGACAAGGTGATTTCGACCCCCGGCGGCTCAGAGCCAACGTATCAGAACGGGCAGTTGCAGGAGCAGCGAAAAGATCGCTCATTTATGACTTTTCTGCACCCCCACGATGTGCTGGTTGATGAAGATGAGAGCATCTATGTGGCCCAGTGGAACTCCAGAAAAACCTACCCCATTAAGCTGGAACGGGTTTAAAAGACCGTTACAGTACCCCTGGTATGTACAGGCAGCATCCTGCTGTCTAAGACGATTATACCATTCACATTTTAACTAGACAGCAGGATGCTGTCCTGGACTCCAATGAAAACAATCGCCGATATTTTAGTAGGGCTGATAGCCCTGGAACACCTGTACATTTTATGGTTGGAAATGTTTGCCTGGGAAACCAGGGGGAAGATCATATTTAAAGGGTCAATGCCCGATAACCTCTTTACGCCCACCAAAGTGCTGGCTGCCAATCAGGGGTTGTACAATGGGTTCCTGGCGGCTGGACTGGCGTGGTCGTTGTTCATTACTGACCCCGTCTGGAAAGTAAACGTGGCTATTTTCTTTCTGACGTGTGTGCTGATTGCCGGCATCTATGGTGCCTTGACGGCCAGCAAAAAAATTCTCTTTGTGCAGGCACTACCCGCTCTCCTTGCGTTGTTATTCATTCTATTCTGAGGGTCTTGCCACTCAACGCAGCCATGCATCAGGACTACACCATTCCGTCGGAAACCCGCATTGGGCATGTACATCTTAAAGTAGCCAACCTACAGCGGGCTATCAACTTTTACTGTGGGTTGCTGGGGTTTGAACTGGTAATGAAGTATGGACACGATGCTGCCTTCGTTTCGGCGGGTGGCTACCACCACCACATTGGATTGAATACCTGGTACAGCAAAGATGCCCCACCCGCCAGCCCGCGCTCGGTTGGGTTATTTCATACCGCTATCCTCTACCCTACCCGAAAAGACCTGGCCATTATTTATGACCGCATCAAGCGGGCTAACTATCCGCTTACAGGGGCTTCCGACCACGGCGTTTCGGAAGCCCTGTATCTTGACGACCCCGACGGTAACGGCGTTGAATTGTACTGGGACCGCCCCCGCGACCAATGGCCCCGCAACCCCGACGATTCGTTGACCATGTTTACCGAGCGGCTCGATTTAGCAGGATTGCTGCGCGAGTTGTAAATTCAACCCCTTAATTCCGCAACGGCTTGCCGCCCTGCAACAGGCTCTGAATCCGCTCCAGCGTCTTTTTCTCACCAGTCAGGGCCAGGAAAGCCTCGCGCTCCAGGTCGAGCAGGTATTGCTCGGTTACGTTTTGGGGAGTGCTTAAATCACCGCCACAAATAACATAAGCCAATTTATCAGCAATTTTCAGGTCGTGTTCCGAAATGAACCGGCCCATCCGCATGGCGGCAATACCCGCTTTAAAGAGCGCAATACCCGTTTTTCCCTGCACTTTAATATCGGTGCGCGGCTTAGGTTGGGTGTAGCCGTTTTCGGCCAATTCGATGGCCACCTGTTTGGCTTCAGCAATCAGGCGGCTACGGTTCAGTACGATCTGGGCCGAGGGCAGCAGGTAGTTCATCTCGCGGGCCTCCTGCGCTGAGGTCGAAACTTTGGCGGTGGCAATGTTCATGTAAGCTGCCTGTAAAATGTTCAGCTCAGGGTCGCCGGTCTGGTAAAGATCAGCACAGCGGGCGGCCATTTCTTTGGTGCCCCCCCCCGCCGGAATCAGGCCCACGCCTACCTCCACCTGGCCCATATACGTTTCGGAATGCGCCACTACGCGGTCGGCGTGGAGGTTTATTTCGCAGCCACCACCCAGGGCCAGCGAATGGGGGGCACCTACCACTGGAATAGATGAGTACCGCACCCGCAGCATAGTTTGCTGAAACTGAGCAATCATCTGGTTAATCTCGTCGTACTCTTGTTCAATGGCGAACATGAACAGGGTAGCCAGATTAGCCCCCGCCGAAAAGGCTTCGGTCGAGTCGTTGCCAATAACCAGCCCCCGGAAATCTTTCTCGGCCAGGGTAATAGCTTTCTGGATTCCCTCAATTACCTCGGCCCCAAAGGTGTTCATCTTCGAGCGGAATTCGAGGTTCAGAATCCCGTCGCCGAGGTCGTAAATGGCCGAACCCGCGTTTTTCCAGACAATGTCGCCACTGATATTTTCGAGAATGATGAAGCTCCCGGCACCCGGAATAGCCTTATACGCTTTGGTGGGAATGTCGTAGTATTTCCGAATGCCAGCCTCAGTTTTGTAGAAGCTATCGGCTCCGCCAGCCAGCATGTCATACACCCATTGCGCTGGTTTCTGGCCCTGGGCTTCCATCAGGGTTAAGCCTTGTTGCAGGCCCAGAGCATCCCAGGTTTCAAACAAGCCCATTTGCCAACCGAAGCCCGCTTTAATGGCCTCATCAATCTTATACAGTTCGTCTGCAATTTCAGGAATCCGGTTGGTGGCATAGCGGAAAGCATCGGCAAACGTTCGGCGGTAAAACTCACCCGCTTTATCGGTGCCAGCCAGCAATACCGAAAACCGCTTTTTCAGGCTCTCAATGGCTTTGGTACTATCGAGGGTTTGAAACTTTACTTTCTGTGAGGGTTTGTATTCCAGTGTTTTCAGGTCGAGGGCCAGAATTTCGGTTTGGCCTTTGGCATCTTTGGTTTTCTTATAAAATCCCTGCCCTGTTTTATCGCCGAGCCATTTGTTCTCGCTCAGCTTCTGCATGACCGGTGGCAGTTCAAACGCCGTATGCGACTCGTCGTAGTCGAGTTTGACGAGGTTGCCCGCCACGTTGACGGTGGTATCCAGCCCTACCACGTCCGACAGCCTGAACGTGCCTGATTTTGGGCGACCCACCACCGGGCCGGTGAGTTTATCCACTTCTTCAACGGTCAGGCCCATGTCTTCGGCCACGCGAATGGTCTGCACCATGGCGTATATGCCCAGCCGATTGGCAATAAAGGCGGGGGTATCTTTGCAAAGCACGGTGGTTTTACCAAGGTACAGATCGCCGTAGTGCATCAGGAAATCAACAATGGCCGGATCGGTATCGGGGCCGGGAATAATTTCCAGCAACCGCAGGTAGCGGGGTGGGTTAAAAAAGTGCGTTCCGCAGAAATGCCGCCGAAAATCCTCGGAGCGACCCTCGACCAGCAGGTGCATTGGAATTCCCGATGTGTTGGAGGTCATGAGTGTTCCGGGCTTGCGTACTTTCTCGACCCGCTCATACAGCGACCGTTTAATTTCCAGCCGCTCAACCAACACCTCAATAATGCAGTCGTACTTGCCCTGTTCGGCCAGGTTATCATCGAAGTTACCCGTCTTGACCCGGTCGGCAAATTTGGGGCTATAAAAGGCAGCGGGCGACGCTTTCTGCAGAGCCTGAAACGCATCGTTCACAATCCGGTTTTTCACCACCGGACTATCGAGTTTCAGGCCTTTAGCTTCTTCGGCGGCAT
>JBBQUC010000276.1:0-5945 GCA_038212815.1 Cytophagales bacterium | reverse complement strand
ACTGCCACAAGGTGATGGAGTTTTGCGACCCCCGGTTGCAAAATATTCAGAACATGGTGGGCGAGATGTTGAAATTTAACGTCATGCACCACTCCCTGATTTTTTATGGCACCTGCACCCGCGATGTCTGCGAAAACCGGCAACACCCTGGCCCTATCAACGAACCCGACGGGCGGCAAGGGCAACCCGTACTAGCCGGGTAGGGGTTAACCAATAACTTGACAGGAAAGGCAATTGTGAATGCTTATATGAAAATTGCTGATTTTATCGCTGTGCTGTCGCCTGAACGGGTAATACAATTGATTGAACGTAGTATTTACAAAAATATAGAATGGTAGATGTTTTATTGGGCCTCCAGTGGGGCGACGAAGGTAAAGGAAAGATTGTGGACGTGCTGGCTCCGCAATACCAAGTGGTAGCTCGGTTTCAGGGAGGCCCTAACGCCGGTCATACCCTCGAATTTGATGGATTTAAGCATGTATTACACCAGATTCCGTCGGGGATTTTCCGCTCCGATATTTTAAATATCATCGGCAATGGCGTAGTATTAGACCCTATTGTGTTCAAGCGCGAGATTGACGGATTAGCCAAGTACAACTTGAACCTGCACGATAACCTGCTGATTTCGCAGAAAGCCTCGCTGATCATTCCAACCCACCGGCTGCTCGATGCCGCCTACGAGCAGGCGAAAGGAGCAGCTAAAATTGGCTCGACTCTCAAGGGGATTGGCCCCACCTACCAGGATAAAGTAGCCCGTCAGGGTCTGCGGGTGGGCGATGTGCTGTCGCCCAATTTTGCGGAGAAATACCGGCAATTGGTCACCGCGCATAAGGTTATTCTGGATCGCTATTACTTCGATTATACCGATACATTACCCCAAGCCGAAACGGAGTTTTTTGCGGCCGTAGAGTTCATGAAAACCTTCCGGCTAGCCAATACCGAGTATGGCATAAACGAGGCTCTGCAAAATGGGCAGCGGGTGCTGGCCGAGGGTGCGCAGGGGTCGTTGCTCGATATTGATTTTGGCTCGTACCCCTTTGTTACCAGCTCGACCACTATGACCGCCGGTGCCTGTACGGGGCTGGGAGTAGCTCCCAAGCAGTTGGGCGAGGTGTTTGGGATTTTTAAAGCCTATAGTACCCGCGTTGGGTCGGGGCCGTTTCCTACCGAACTACTCGACGAAACGGGTGAGCAAATGCGGCAGGAAGGGCGCGAATTTGGTTCTACAACGGGCCGTCCGCGCCGGTGCGGCTGGCTGGATTTGCCCGCCCTGAAATACGCCATCATGATTAACGGGGTTACTCAGTTGGTGATGATGAAGGTCGATGTGCTGAATATATTCGATACCATCCGGGTATGTACGCACTACCAGCTGGCAGACCGGGATAACGAGCCAGGCAGCCTAACTGAACAAATGCCTTACGACCTCTGCGATACTGCCGTAACCCCCGTTTACCGCGATTTTGCGGGCTGGGGGCAGTCGCTGGCTAATGTCCGGTCGTTTGAGGACATGCCCGCTGAACTAACTGCCTATGTCCAGTTTCTAGAGGCCGAACTGAATCTGCCCATTAGTTTTATTTCCACCGGCCCTGACCGCGAGGCCCTCATTCACCGTGAACCCATAGCGAGCCTGTCCTGATGTCGCTGAACTCGTTTTACCAGACTGTTTACCAGCATGATACCCTGTTTCGGTTTGGCAATGACTGGCCAACGGAGCCTGTTGAGGCTGCGCCAGCGGTTGTTATCCATCCTCAGCTAGCCGATACCTCACCTACGGTTGTAATGCCCGTGATTGCCGCCCAGGAAGCAGCCGAGCCTATCCAGATCGTGGAAGAGTTGGTTATAGCCTTACCAGGGCCAGTTGCTCCAGAGCCGGTTCTGGCCGATACGCCACCCCTGCGCCCAGCCACGCCCCTGATTAGCCAGAAAATGCTGATTTTGGTAGACGAGGAACTGCTGCCGAGTGATGTGCTTTTTCTGGAAAAAGTGCTGAAAGCGGTCAATCTGGATGTGAATGGTGTGGACCTGCTGAATATTCATGGCTTGCAGGGCATGGATTTCGCACCGATACTGGCCAAAAAAGCGGTGCATCATTTCTTTACATTTGGGGTGCCGTTCCAGCGCATCAATCTCGATATTATGATGGATCGCTACCAGCCTATCCGCTTCGATGGGGTTACCTTTATGATGGCCGACTCGCTGGCCACTATTGAAGCCGACAAAAATCTGAAACGGCGGCTGTGGGAATCGCTGCAAAAAGTATTTTTGTGGCGGTAATGCTACTCTTTATCCATGAAAGAGCCTCCTGACGGTCTCCCCGCTGCCGAGCCGGGTCTGCGTAAAGTAATCGGTACGGCGCAACTCTGGGCCATTGCGGTAGGCATGGTCATATCGGGCGAGTATTTTGGCTGGAACTACGGCTGGGCAGTGGCCGGTACCGTCGGTTTTCTGATAGCCACCCTCCTAGTCACAGTCTTATACATTACGTTTATCTTTAGCTATACCGAACTCACTACGGCCATTCCAGACGCGGGGGGGCCGTTTGCCTATGCCTACCGGGCGTTTGGGCCGGTGGGTGGCTTTTTGGCAGGCTTTGCGACCCTCATTGATTTTCTGATGGCCCCGCCCGCCATTGCAGCCGCGCTGGGAGCTTATGCCCATTTCCTGAATGCTGAAGTACCCGTATTGGGCGTAGCCATTGGGGCCTATCTCCTGTTTCTAATCATCAATGTCATCGGCGTACGCGAATCGGCTAATTTTTCGGTGCTGGTAACGGTGCTGTCCGTAGCCGAGCTACTGGTTTTTATGGCTCTGGTAGCTCCAGGGTTTAAGGTCGAACACGTACTGGCCCATAACGAATCGTTTGGCGTATCGGGGGTATTTGCCGCGCTGCCTTTTGCTATCTGGTTTTATCTGGCTATCGAGGGTGTGGCCATGATGGCCGAAGAAGTGCGTGATCCCCGCAAAACTATTCCGCGTGGGTATCTGCTCAGCATTGCTACCCTGGTGGTGCTGGCCCTCGGCACCATGATACTCTGCGCGGGCGTAGGCGACTGGCGACAACTGACCACCCTGGATTATCCCCTTCCCGAAACCCTTGCGCGGGTGCTGGGCCGAAATAATGTCTGGGCCAAAGCGTTTGCCGGGCTGGGATTGTTTGGGTTGGTAGCCTCCTTGCACGCCAATACGCTGGGGTATTCGCGGCAGATTTATGCGCTGGCCCGTAGCGGGTATCTGCCCCGGTTTCTGGCACAGGTAAGTCCCCGGTTTCAGACCCCGCACTGGGCACTGCTGGTAGGTGGCCTGGTTGGTATACTGGCCCTCTATACCGGCACTACCGACGAGATTATTATTTTATCAGTGGTGGGAGCACTGGTCATGTACATCATTAGTCTGCTGAGTCTGTTTCGGTTACGTACCATTGAGCCTACTCTGGAGCGACCCTTTCGTACGCCTTTTTACCCGGTTATACCCGCCATTGCCTTAGGGCTATCAGTGGTTTGCCTGGGGGCTATTATCTATTTTAATCCTCAGATAAGCCTACTGTTTGCCGCCCTGCTTGCGCTATCGTTTGGGCTGTTTTGGCGGGTGCGCTGGCGGTTTGTACAGGTTACCATCAACACCCTGCCGGGCTATGTTACCCCGACAAAAACTCCCCAAACTGGCAATAACCCCTGACAAAATCAAGTTGTCAGTAGTAGGCATGAATGACTTTTTATTCTATGAGTGACGACCCCGATTTTCAGCATGGTTACCAAAGTGGTGTCGATGGTGTACAGCCCGACCATTACGAAAGCTATCTGTCGAGCCGGGTAAGCCAGGATTGGCTGGCCGAACGCATCGACGCAAAGCAACAGGCTATTCAGCGAATAGAGCAGGCCATTTTGGAAACAACCGCCCACCGCAAAACGGCCTACGATACCCTACAGCAACACTTGCTGAAAGGCAGTGTACTTGGCAGGCAGGTCAGCCGACTGGAGGCTGATCGGGCGGGTATTGACCAGGAGCAGGCTGCCCTGGTCGAACGTCGGGAGCGTGCCGCGCCAGAGTACTCTCTACTGGCAGGATTGTTATTTTTGGTGGCCGGTATCTCGTTTTTGCTGGGTGACCTTGTCATCTCGCACGAGATTGTGGCCTACGCGCTCCATATTCGCGATAACACCGAAGCCTGGACGTTTGCCGTTGGTCTGGCTATGGTGTCCATACTGCTCAAACCCGCTTACGACCGACTGATTGAGCAGCCTTTTCAACGCGACCCCGGTCGGTATCGAACCAAGTATGAGTACTTTAAGCTTGCTCTGGCCCTGTTTGCGGTACTAACCCTGGCAGTGCTGGGCTGGTTTCGGTACGAAGCGTACCGCACCGATCAACTCAAAGCAGCCATCAACAAATCTATCCGGCAGTTGCAGGTATCGGCCCAACCACCAGACCTCACTGGCACTAGCCTGGAGCCGCTCAACCCCGCTGTGTTTACCCAGATTGAGAAACAACTGCGCGAGTCAGACACCTTGAATCTGGCCCTGGTAAACAGCCCATGGGCGTTACTGAGTTTTGTGCTGAGCGGCATTTTGTTCGCGCTCGCCGGGGCTGTCTGTTTAGGAATTGCCTTGCCCGTACTGGTCGCTTACTGGTTTCGGTGGCTACAGGCCGATGTTAGACGCGGTACACTACGCCGACGCCTGAAACGCCTGAACCGCAATTTAGTACCCGCCGAGCAGGAATTGACCGAACACCTGACCTGCACGCACGTGCTGGAAAATTTTCTGACCCTATTGCCCAATCTGGCTGAATTGAGGCAGGAGAAACTAGGGTTACAGCAGGAGGTTGAGCAGTGGACTAAAGAAGCTAAACTAGCCCAAACCGACAGTCGAATTGCGGCTTATAATGATGGGTACGCTAAGGGAATAGTCACCCGCGAGAACATGACCGATGAGGAATACCGCCAGTCCAGAACTCCCCATCAGCTACCCGCCAAAACCAGTAACCCGGCTGAGCAGTACCCGCCCCTGAATGGGTATGCAACACCATCTGTTAACTCGCTGAACGGGAAATAGCTTGTCAAGCCAAGGAGCCAACTACTAAAAAGCCTTCGCTAGAAGGCTTTTTTTAGGCTTTATGACCAAATTCTGCAAAATTTCTTAACATTAACTTAACATTGGCATAATATTTACTTAATATTACGTTATCAAACCAGATATAGTACTATCATGAAAAAGCTCTTACTCATCTGTTGGTCAGCCCTGTTCTTTGCTGTCGTCGGCCAGGCCAAACCACGTACTGTAGCCCCTAAACTACCAGACGTTGGTCAACAACTTGCTTCATACATTACCTGTCCGGCTGTGCTTAAACCGTTGGCCAATGGCAGTGTGGTAGTTATTCAGTTTCGGGTAAATGAAGATAATCGCCTGGCTAAACTGGAAGTATGGAGCAACAACGCCGAGCTAAATAATGACCTCACCCGGCAGCTTATTGGTAAGAAAATTCGGCTGGCCGACCCTAATCCCTTCGAGACACATACTGTGCGGCTTCACTTTACACCCTAATTTTTATATGTCATTTACAAACCGACCCGGTTTAGACTCCCCAGGTGAGAGTCTGAACCGGGTCGGTTTTTTGATGGTGAATAAGGTAATCCTAAACCGGTCAAATATTTTTCCACTGGACAAGCCACCCCGCTTTTACGACTTTAGGGAGGGGTACACCAGCCAGGCCGGTGACAGGATTCATACAAAGGAGGGTTATAGGGACTATTTCCTTTGTCTGGGTCGAAACGGCTTTAGTAGCACGCAGGTAGAGAATTCCCTGTGGGTCAATATCGTCAACTACGGCATAGAGCATGTCGCCAGCTTTAAGGAAAACTTCGCCTAACTGACGATCTTCAGTGAGGATAAACGCCCAACTTTGGCCAACCTTGGGCTTACCCGACTTATGGAGTTGGGCCGCCA
>JBBQUC010000275.1:0-5946 GCA_038212815.1 Cytophagales bacterium | reverse complement strand
TCGTACCCGGTGCCCGCATGGACACCACGCTGAACATGAAGCCGTCTGACTTCGATACGGCTTACCAATTATTCGAGACCTTTACCCTGCCTGAACTAAACCGTTACATCGACCTGCTCCAAAGCCGGGGGGCCGATGGTGTAGAGGTGTATCTACTCGAAAAATACGCCCGCAGCACCCGGCCTTTTGCCATTGTTATTCTCACTATCATCGGCGTAATTATGTCGGCCCGCAAAAGCAGGCGGGGGGTGGGTTGGCAAGTAGCTTTGGGGTTTATTCTGGCATTTGTGTATCTCCTGTTTTTTATGCTGGCCAAAGGCATTGCCGAGTCGGGCAATTTGAACCCCGTGCTGGCGGTCTGGCTGCCAAACATTATTTTTGCGGGTATTGGTCTTGTACTGTACAAGACCATACCCCGATAAAATGCACCCCAAGCCCGCTCTTACTGATTACCTCCACCTACATTTCCTGGTTCTGATTTGGGGTTTTACGGCCATATTGGGCCTGCTGCTCGAACCACTGGCGGCTCCGGCAGTGGTGGTGTATCGCACGGGCATGGCCACCCTGGGGCTGGGGGCTGTCTTACTCATCAGTCGGCAATCACTGAGCGTACCACCCAGTGACCGGCTGCGGTTGCTGGGTACGGGAGTCTTGCTGGGGCTACACTGGCTGGCATTTTTTGGGGCTGCCCGACTAGCCAATGCGTCGGTCTGCCTGGCGGGCATGGCCACCAGCTCGTTATGGGCCAGCCTGCTCGAACCGCTGATTCTGCGCCGACGAGTACGGGGGCTGGAGGTAATTATGGGGGCCGTTGTAATGGCGGGCCTCTACCTGATTTTTCGGTTCGAGTTCGATAAAGTAGCCGGATTGCTGGTGGCCATATTTTCGGCCATGCTGTCTTCGCTGTTTACGGTCATCAACAGCCGGTTTACCCAACGGCTCCCGGCCCTGGTTATCTCGTTTTACGAGTTGGCAGGCGCGTTTCTAACGTCGCTCATCTTGCTGGGGCTGTACCTCTGGAATGAAGGGCAGACAGCCGATATGCTTATTCCTCAACGGCCCATGCAGTGGCTGTGGCTGCTACTACTGGCGGGAGTCTGCACGGTGTATGCCTATACTGCCGGGGTACAGTTGCTCCGCAAATTTTCGCCGTACCTGGCCGTGCTGACGGTCAATCTGGAGCCGGTCTATGGCATTATGCTGGCCGTACTGATTTTTGGCAAGAGCGAAAATATGACTCCAGGCTTTTATGCCGGTACGCTGGTTATCCTGATTGCCGTGCTGGCGTACCCATTTTTAACTAATAGGTTTACCAAACCTCAGCCCGTTTGAAACATCCCCTGCTCACCATACTCCTGCCTCTCGCTGCCGCTGGTCTGTTTCTGGTTGCTTACCTACCGCTACTGGTCCTGTCGGCGCATAACCACCCCTCTGCTGCCGACGATTACTGCTTTGCCGATACGGCCCTGCAATACGGGTTCTGGCAGGCGCAAAAGTTTTATTATGACGGCTGGACGGGACGTTACTTCTCGAACATGCTGGTGCATGGCAGCCCGCTGGTATGGGGGTGGTATGATGGCTACCGCCTGATACCCGCTCTGGCTGCTACGGGTTTGCTGCTGGCTACTTATGCGTTGATTAGCGAACTACTGGCCGGGCAGCCCACTCGCCTGAAACTGCTGTTAACGGGTCTGTGGTTTTTTCTGCTGATGCTGGCCCTCCAAAGCACGGTCGAAGCTTTTTTCTGGACGGCAGCGGTGGCGGCCTACACCATTCCTACTGCCCTCACCCTGTATCTGCTGGTCGTTGTTATCCGCTGGTATCGGCTCCCCCAAACCGGGCTAAATCGACCATTAACGGCGGTGTTGGCGGCTTTTCTGGTCTTTGCCGTCGTTGGCTCCGGCGAAACGAACCTGGTGCTGCTAGTATTGATTCTATTGTCGCTGTTGGCTTACCGGCTTCTGGCCGACCAAAAACTAGACCCATTTCTGGCAGGGTTGGTAGTAGTCAGTCTGGTATCGAGCTGGCTGCTGTTTCGGGCACCGGGCAACAGCATTCGCATGGGAGGTAACGATCACAGTGGTCATTTTATAGGGTCATTTCTGGGGTCATTCCAGTGGCTGGCCCGGTCGGCAGCCATCTGGTTTCTGAAAACGCCTATCCTGCCCCTGTCGTTACTCTGGATTCCGCTGGCCTTGCGGCTCATCAAGCAGGGCAGCCCGGCGCGGGTGCTGTATCAACTCCCGGCGGGGCTAATATGGCCTATTTTACTCACCCTACTGTATATCGGCCTGCTGGCCGCCCTGATTTTTCCGTCGTACTACGGGATTGGGTTACCGCCCTCCTTCCGGGTCATGAACGTTGTGTATCTGGTGTTTCTCCTGGGTTGGTTTTATCTCCTCACCGTTTGGGTGGGGGTGGCTGTGCGGTGGGGCTGGCTGGGGAGTTTTACCCCGGCGGTCTGGATGCTGGCCCTGTCTGTAGTCTGGCTGGGTGGCAGTGTACTGATGAGCAGTACCCTGCGCACCATTTATCTCGATTTATGGTCGGGCAACGCAGCCCGCTACGACGAGGCTATGAATCAGCGGCATCAGCAGCTACTGGCCGCTCCGCCCACCAATCGCCCCGATACCCTACGCCTGACCGCTGTTCCGGTACACCCGCCCACGCTGTTCATCGAGGATATGACCGCCAACCCAAAACACTGGTGGAACCGCTGCCAGGCTAGTTATTACGGGCATAAAGCCATTATTCTCACCGATCAACCGCCTGCCAAACCCTGAGATCATGGCCACTACCTGCATTATTGTCCCCTGCTACAACGAGGCTACCCGCTTACCCGTTCAGGAGTTTATCCAGTACCAGCAGACCCAGCCCAGCATCAGTTTTTGTTTCGTGGACGATGGGAGTCAGGACAATACCCTGACGGTACTCCAGCAACTCTGCCAGCAGAATCCGGCGCAGAATGAGGTAATTTCACTCCCCACCAATCAGGGAAAAGCCGGTGCTGTGCGGGCGGGTATGCTGGCTATGACTAACCGGTCTTTTGCGTATCTGGGGTATTTCGATGCCGACCTCGCTACCCCCCTAACCGCTATCACCGACTTACAGGCCCACCTCGATCGGCACCCCCAGCGCGAGCTGGTGATGGGGTCGCGGATTAAGTTTCTGGGTACCGACATCCAACGTAATGCGTTCCGGCATTATGTTGGGCGCATTATTGCCACGGTAATCAGCAGTATTCTGCGCGTGGGGGTTTATGATAGCCAGTGCGGAGCCAAACTGTTTCGGCAGGGAGTTGTGTCGGCCCTATTCCATGAGCCATTTATCAGCCCCTGGCTGTTCGATGTCGAGATTCTGGCCCGGTTAGTGCAGCATCACGGACGTGCTACGCTTGAGCAATACGTGGCCGAGCAGCCCCTGAACCAATGGATTGAGCAGAGCGACTCCCGCATTAGCCCAACCTACGCATTTCGTATGTGGATCGAGCTTTACCGCATCCACCGTACTTACCGTCAATCATGATCCGTCTATTCCCCTTTTTAAGTCGCCCTGTTACTACTATTGTCCTGCTCCTGCTGCCAATAGCCGTATTTGGGGTTTACTTTTCACTGCTATGCTATAACGTTCCCTGGTTTGATGAGTTCGAGGCCGTACTGGACTCGCTGACCAAGTTAGTCGATGCCCCCACCCTGGCCCGTAAATGGGCCGTGTTGGCGCGGCCTAATAACGAACACCGGCTGGTGTTTGCCCATTTGGTTGTCTATGCCTACAATCAGTTAACGGGGCAGGTCAACTTCACCCACCTGATGCTACTGGGCAATGCCACCCTGGGGGTACTCCTCTGGCTTTTTCACCAGGTACTCCGCAGCCGGGGATTACCCACTGTCTATCTGCTGCCTGTACCGCTATTCCTATTCACGGCGCAGAATTACCTGCTCACGTTTACGGCGCTTTATACATTACAGTATTTAGCCATTATTATACTGGTTGCGTTCACGTTTTATCTATTGGCAGGCAACACACGGGGCCGCTTTGTTGGGGCATTGTCGCTGGGCCTGTTCAGTACCTTCAGCATGGGGAATGGCCTATTGCTCTGGCCTGCGGGTGTGGGTATTCTGCTTTATCAGCGACAGTGGTATCGGCTGGGTGGATGGATAGCGGTAGGGGTGATGGCCATTAAACTGTATTTCTACGGTTACCCCGTACAGCAGGGCAACGCCGATGGGTTTGCGTATGCCCTGTCCCATCCGCTGCTTACGTTGCGTGGCTTTTTTGTGTATGCGGGTAGCTGGCTCGACATTTTTCCGGGTTGGCCCCTCGACTGGCGTGCGGGCCTGCCCCTGCTGGGTGGGCTGGTAGTAGTTGGCGGGCTGATCGGTTGGGGCATACGGGCCTTATGGAAATCCTCACCCCAGCCAACGCTGTTCACTGGTTTTTTGCTGGGTTTAGCCTTATTCCTGCTGGCTAATACTGCCCTGATCGCGTTGTTTCGGGTGCGGTTCCAGTTTCTGATGGTCCTCTGGAGTACCTACCGAACGTACACGCTGGTCCTTTGGGCAGTGGCCTACCTGGTCTGGATAGACGCGTTACCCGCCAAATCCCGCCCCCGCTGGCTGCCCATTGCCTGGCTATTCGCACTGGCTATCAATGGCGTATCTTACTATACGTATGTTCCTGAAGCCATCGAGCGGCAAGCATGGCTACAAGGCGTTACATTCGATCAGGCCCACAATGGCATTGGGCTGGGTGGCTCCCGACAGTTTCCATACCTGACCAACTACATCAATACCACACTGGCCGACGTTCGCCAGCGGGGCTGGTACACCCTGCCCCAACCAGCCATAGCCGTGAGCGAGTCCCGCTTGTTTCAACCCGTAACCGATAGCCTGGCCACCCCAACCTGGATCATTGTGCAACGCCCCGATTATGTAACGGTCGAAAATCGAGAAACAGAACTGGTTGTTGGTCGGCATGAAGCCACCTATCTTGTTTGCCAGTCAAGTCAGCACACCTACGTTATGCTGGTTACGCGCAACCATCAGTTTGGTCGAAATCCCTTCCATCGGCTACCCGGCTGGACAGCCGCAATGCCCACCGCCATAACCGAACCGGGCCACTATCGGCTAGGGCTATATACTAAATCTTCCCACCATGATGGCATAGTCTGGACAAACCATTATATTCGTATAGAGTAAGTTGAGTATCCATTTTTAGTGAATACATTCCCAGAATAGCAAACCAGTTGTATAGAGTTTTGCCGACTTTATACGATTGGTATAAGTTTTGATATGCAGCCTATCAACAACTATTCATAATGTCCATGTTGGTGCAATTGCTACGTGTTTTTCGAGGATTCAGTGGAGGGTTTTTCATTGCATTGCATTGTGCCCAGGGTTTACTGGCCCAATCTGTCACCGCATCTCAGAGTGCTGATGGAGCCTTACTTACAACCCAGATCAACGGGTTAGAAACCATTGAAAATGCGCAGGTGAAAGTGGGGGTCGACTCCCGGTTTGGAGGTGCTATCACCTTTTTGAACCATAAAGCCCTCAACAATTTTAACATGATCAATAACCCCGATTTGGGCCGTTCGCTACAAATCGCGTTATATGGCGGGCCAGTTCCCTACGGCGAAGGTGGTCAACAACCCCATCCCAGCTGGATCAATCTGGGCTGGGACCCCATTCAGGCTGGCGATGTATATGGAAATATCTCGAAGGTGGTTACTTTCGAGAAACGCGAAAACCTGTTATACGTAAAAACCCTCCCGAATCAATTTGCCCTCAGCAAAATACCGGGCGAGTGTTACATCGAACACTGGATTCGGCTAGATGGCAATGTGGTGAAAGTGCACAATAAGATCACGATGTTCCGCCAGGATAAAGCCCAGTATCAGGCCCGCGACCAGGAGTTTCCGGTGGCCTATCTGAACAGCAAATGGCA
>JBBQUC010000274.1:0-5970 GCA_038212815.1 Cytophagales bacterium | reverse complement strand
CCCGGCAAGTAGCCCGGTTAGCAAGCCAAAAATAAGGAACCGGGTGGGTAGCGACACGTTGGTGCGGATGGCGTGCAGATAATAGCTAACTGCCCCAACCAGTATGGCTACGGCAATAAACCCTCGCTGTCCGCTTAGGCCCGGTATCACCAGACTATCGAGCCGGGCCACGGCCAGAGCCAGCAAAACCAGAGTCATGGCTCCCAGATAGGCCGTGCGGGGTAGGGTGCTGATACCCGTCAGCAGCAGCGCAAAAGCAAGGCTGATGAAGGTGCAGGCAATAATCCCTACCTGCGGGGGTAGCTGCATGGCCGAGGCCACAAACTGCTCAGAAACAACATAGAGTTTGCCTGTAAGGGGGTAATCGAGGAGGCCATCGGTAAACTGGCGGATGGTGGCTGGGCGGTCGAGAAGCTCGCTCAGCACCTCCCAGCGAACCACATTGCCGAGGCCACCCAGCCAGGCTACTAAAAAAAATAACCCCGCCAGCGGGAGCAAACCAAGAGCAAACCGATAGAGAAGCCGGTAGGAGCGGCTCCATTTATTCCAGAAAAAGAGGGAAGACATGCCTTAAAAACGTTGGGCGGGGCGCATTAGTGCCACCCCGCCCACTCCTCAGCAGCCTCACCCCATTTGCCCGATTTCACCACCTTCCAACGGTAGTCGCCCAGAACTAATCGACTTAAATGCGTGTTTCTCTACAATCAAAAGATACTCTAACTACGCTATTACTTATGGTAGCCGCATTTTCTCCACTGCAGCTCATCGACCAGTCACGTCAGGGGTTAGTTGGCACCGAAGCAGGGCGCGTAGCCAGCCTGCTTGGTATTGCTGATAAAGAGATGGCCCGGCTATTGAACCAGTCGGTAGCTACTTTTCACCGTCAGGCTAAAGCCGGGCGACTTGATGCCGCCACGTCAGAGCGGCTTTTACTATTGAGTCGGTTAGCGGGCTATGGGGCCACCGTTTTTCAGGATCAGGGTAAGTTTACCCGATGGCTTCGCCGACCGTTACGAGTATTGGAAAATCGGTCGCCCCTGGATTTGATGGACAGCCCAACCGGTGTTCAGTTAGTAGAAGACATTCTGGGGCGCATCGAATATGGTGTTTTTAGTTAATGGCTGGTTCCACACGAATAACCCGGCTTTATCGGCTGCAAACCGATAGTCATCGGGATACAATCTTAGACGGTATTGGCGCACAAATACGCGGAGGCCGCTGGAATGCGAAAGGCCACCCAATGGTTTACACCGCCACCACACCTGAATTGTGTTTTCTGGAGTATATGGTTCATCTGGATGGCACTCCTTTAGCCGACCTGCCGCCCCTGATTCTTTGCGAAATAGCCGTGCCAGAGGGGTCTATTGTGTTCTTAACTGCCGATCAGCTACCTCCTGGCTGGGATGATCCGTGGGTTACACCCGTGGGGTTATCTGCATTCGCCGATCAGCAGTTTGAGCGGCATCAAACCCTGTGCCTGGGTTTACCCTCAGCCGTAATCCCCCTATCGCCCTCGCGCAATGTACTGCTTAATCCACGCCATCCCGACCGCAGTCAGTGCCGCGTCATCACTATTCAGCCATACCCAATTGATCCCCGTTTGCCAACAGCAGGATTGTAGCAGGGGATAAACCGTTCAATGGGTTTATGGTCTACACCATCAAAACGGTTGTTATGGGTGAATCACCCTCAACGACCCTGGCTTTAGCTGGGGCTACTCCTATGGCAGATGTACACACCCCGGCCCAACGCAGCTATAACATGAGCTGCGTACGGAGCAAAGACACTAAACCAGAGCTAATTGTCCGAAAACTCCTCCATGCCAATGGGTTCCGCTACCGGCTACACGACAAAAATCTGCCCGGTAAGCCCGATATAGTACTACCGAAATACAAAACGGTTATCTTCGTGCATGGTTGCCGGTACGCCGGTTCGATTCTACCATTTCGCAGAAGATAGGATGCTAAAAGCGAACGACTCCGGCGAGAAATACACCTGTTTTTCCGGGAGAGGCATCACACCGATTTTATTTACTACGGTAGGGTTGATGTTGAAAGCACGACGATAGAATCCTAACGTCCGAGTCAATTTACGTTTCATTTACCTGAATATCACCAGTAAAGTAAACCTGATAATGGCAAGACAAGATTTATGGAATAGAGAAGAAACAATCCTCGCTTTTAACTTATATTTCCAGACACCCTATGGACGGATTCATGGAGGTAATGAAGACATAGTCGAGCTATCAAAAATTACAGGTAGAAGTTTAGGCTCGGTAGGTAGGAAGATGCAAAACCTGGCCAGTCTTGACCCAGTCCAGAAAGCACGCGGTATAAAAGGTTTATCCAACCATAGCAAGCTTGATGAAGAAATCTTCAAAGAATTTTCAAATAATTGGGAAGAACTTTCATTTGACAGTCAGCGAATTAAAGCAGAGAGAAAGCAAACTACTGTTGAAAGAGAAGTCGAGATACAAGAAAGCAAGTGGCTCAATAGAAGTGGTTTAGACGTGATTCGTTCAGTTAAAACAAGGTCAGGACAAACTTTTTTCAGGAATGCTGTCTTGAACAACTTCGATTGGCAGTGTGCTATCAGTGGTATAGACGTACCAGAATTGCTAAGAGCGAGTCATATAGTTCCTTGGTCTAAAAACATACAAGCTCGCGTTGACCCATCAAATGGGTTATGCCTATCTGCTTTATATGATGCCGCTTTCGATAAAGGATTTATTGGTATAAGTTTAGACTACAAAATACTTATATCTAATAAATTAAAGAAGAAAAAAGCAAAGGTTTATTTTCATGAACATTTTGGTAAACTAGAAGGGATAGGGTTACGAGCACCAAGTAAATTTTTTATCAATAAAGAATTTTTGGAACACCATTTAGACCTAATTTTTGATAAATAACTTTTAGTTTGTAATCATGTATAGAAATATGCCATAAGTTTTTTCATGTATTCCTTTCGATATTTTGATTTCATTTTTAAGTATTTTTTCTTCTCTTCAAAGTTTACTGTTGAAAATGCTTTCTTTTGCTCATCTGACATTCTCAGATATATTTCCCTGTCTGTTTGATTCATATTCCAATAATCTATACTAAAACATTCATCCTCTTGATCAATGAAGAGTAAAGGTTCATCACACGAAATACATTCATAAATAGCTCCTTTATAGTTAGTGTGTAGAAAGTCAGCAACTATTACACCTCTATAACCACAAATTTCGCAATGAGGGTAGTAGTCTGGTACTGAAATATAGTTTGGCAACTTAGGAAGGATCATGTCTTTTTCGTTCTAAATTTTTGTTTAAAATACTTGCAAAAAACGACGATTCCAAGCATCAGCCTTACTTAGGTGGCAACGATATTTTCAACTTATTCCCTACTGCTGACATTGTTGCCGTTTCTCCCGGCGACTCCTTCATGTGCCAGTGCAAGAGGTCTTATGCGTCTTAGTAAATTCATATTACCACTTGCCTGGCTCATTTCAAAGTTTTGACACCTACTCAGGAAATTTATACAAAAAAACGAATTCGTAGATATATCGACGCTCTGATAGCTAAATTTGAATCACTTCGGCTATTCCTTATCTTATGCACCAGTCCCTTTACGGTTATTTGATTGCCGGTTTACTATACACAGCCGTGCTGCCATCTTGTGCCGCTACGCAACCGCCCCCGAAAAAATTGGTTGTCATTGCGGGCAAACCCAGCCACAAAGCAGGTGAGCATGAATACAATGCGGGTGCCTTGCTGATTTGTCAATGGTTGGCTCAGTCGCCGGATATAGCGGTTACCGTATGCCTGAACGGTTGGCCGACAGATTCGACCCTGGTTCCGAATGCTGATGGTGTTGTGCCATTTATGGATGGCAAGCAAGGCCATCTGGTGCTGGACCCTGCTTATAAACGACAACTTTTGCAGGCTGCCAGTCGGGGTGCTGGCATGGCTGCTCTCCACTACGCCGTTACGTTACCGGCGGGTAAGGGCGATCCTTTATTAGACCTGTTAGGCGGGTTTAAAGAAGATACGTATTCGGCGCATGGCTTTTGGACATCCGATTTTAAAACGATTCCCTCACACCCCATTACGCAGGGGGTCAAGCCCTTTCAGGTGTATGACGAGTGTTATTTTTTTCTTCGGTTTCGGCCCGAAGTCAGGGCTATCTTAACGGCAACCCCTCCCGATTCGGTACGCAATACCCCCGCCAGCCGACTAGTTCCGGGTCGGTCAGAAACAATTGCCTGGGTCTATGAACGCGCCAATGGAGGGCGGAGTTTTGGCAATACCGCTTTCCATTTTCACCGCAATTGGGCTGATGATAACCTGCGGAAATTAACCCTCAATGCTTTCCGCTGGATTTGCCATCTCGCTGTTCCACCCGCTGGGGTTAGCTCGACCGTTACTCTAACCGACTTACAGAAAAATTTGGACCCTAAATAAAAAACCCTTACTCTACCCGCAAAACCCCTGCACCGCTATAGCTCCGATATTCGCCGTTATACATGGCATCGGCGGAGACGGGGCCGAGAATGAATTTGCCCCGCGACACGGCCCGCACTAAGTAATAGAACGTTTTGTCGGTGCCGGTGGCGGTGGTGTACAAATTAATCCGGTCGTCGCGCAGATCGAAATGATCGGGATTACTGGGTTTCTGAATCCAGGGCATATCGCGGGCTTCAGTTAGACGCGGGTTCTCCACCTCGAAACCGGCGGGAAGCAGGTCAGTTATCACCACGTTCTCCACATCGAGTCCGTTAGTACTGCTGAGCGTGATTTTCACCACTACCAGATCGTTTTGCTTTACGCTGCCCATTGGCTCGCCGGTGCGGGTCAGGTAGGTTCGGCGCACGCGCAGCACGTTGTCTTCGTCGGTGATTTGCCCGGTGGCAGGTATGCCCTCGCTTTGCCCAAAATAATAGATGCTCCCGCTACCTTTGGCGGTAAGCGTGAGTGGCCCGGTAGTCGGTACGCGTTTAAGCACCAGATCAGGCCCGGTTAGGCTGCCGAGGGTTTTGCCTCCACCAGCCACGCTGGCAGTTGCCGTGCTGTTGGCCGTTTGGCGGGCCAGTTTGCCGAGGGCGAGAAAGGCAAAAGCGGCCTCCTGTGTGTTCAGGTACTGACTTTGCTTTAGGGCGGTGCTGAGTTGCCGCGCCAAAGTCGGGATTTGCAGGTTATCGGGGTCGGTATCGACCAGCGTGTGCAGGGCCAAACCCAGGTTGCGGAGGGGCGATGCGTAGGAGCCGCCCGTTTGCCGGTCGGTGCTGCCATCGGCGTAGCGTTTGGGCAGCAAGGTGGTATAGGCCCGCGTATCACCAATGCGGAAAAAGGCCGTCGCCAGCAGGTAGCGGCTATCGGGAGTGAGCAGGGTGGCGTTTTCTTTGTAGTAGTTCATGGCCGGGCGGTTGGGTTTGCCGGTCAGGGCCAGGGCATAAAGGCCATAGATACTGGTGCGGCTAGCCACTTTTTGCACCGTTCGCCCGCCCGTTTCGTCATAAACAGCATCGGTTTCGGTATCGGGGGTGCTGGTCAGGGTAGTGAGGTAGTCAATGGATTTGCTCAGCACATCGGGCCGTACCTCATAGCCCGCCCGGCCCGCTTCGGTTAAAAAATGTACCCCGTAGGCCGTGGCCCACGGGTCGGCATGGTCAGAGCCGGGCCACATACTAAGGCCACCGCCATCGAGTTGCTGGCTTTCAATTTTCTGAATAGCCTGCCGCACGTTGGTGGCCGGGTTCAGGTCTGACTCGCCAGCCCGCACAAAATACACGCTGCCCGATTTCACCAAATCGGCAAAGTACAACTGTGGAAACGCTTTGGAGATGGTTTGTTCGATGCAGCCGTGCGGATACCCCAGCAGGTACGACAACTCGCGGCCAAACTGCGCCACCGGCGAGCGGCTCAGGGTCAGGCTGGCCCGCCCCGTACCCGGCAGCCAGCCGTTAGCCAGGCTCAGCGATTGGGTGTTGCCA
>JBBQUC010000273.1:0-5973 GCA_038212815.1 Cytophagales bacterium | reverse complement strand
TTCTCGGTTGGCGTTCAGGCTCCTATCTTGAAACCAAAGCGGCAGTATGCCCTACGTCTGCCCTATCCCTCGCAGGAGATTAACCTCAATACCAACGCTGCTGACAAAGGTAGTGTTGCGTTTGACCGTGATCCAGTGTTCTGGGACAAGACAAAACTTAAGTGGGAGTTTTAATCACTTCGTAACAACTGTCTGGCCGTCTGCAAACCGATGGCCAGACAGGCTTAACCAAACTGACTTTTTATGAAAAAAATAATGATGTCGGCCATCACATTTGGCCTGATCTTTCTAATGGGTTGCCGCGATGAGTCACTAAGTCCCCTACCGGGATGGAACTCTGCCGTACACGGATTTGCTATCTTTGATGGTGTTGGCACGCCTGATGCAGATAAAAAGGGTATTGCTAATTATGCGAAAAACTTTCCTCTGACTAATCAGGATAAAGCCAGTATTCCCTTCAAAGTGCGTTGGGTTTCGCTTGATAATAAGCTCACCGTCAACAAGATTGAAATTTTTGTTGACATGATTGAGTATTACGATGATCCCGATGGTAACCCGAAAGCTGTTTCGCTAGGCGCAGCGGCCAATGGAATTGACCCTAATGGTAAACTCATTAAAACACTTAGCCCAGCTGCTGGAAACCGGGAGTGGAATTCATTCACCATCACTCCTCAGGAGATCGCTAACGCGTACAAAGACGCAACCGTAAAATATAACAAAACCACGGCCGTGAAGGTATTCGCTAATCCTGATAACCCACGCCCGGTGGGTAAGTGGTTTAATGGAACTGAAGATTTTGTGATGACCTGGCGGTTATATACTACTGATGGTCTGGTGTTTAAGGTGTTTAACCCAGATAGTATTTGCGGTGACCCAACGCCACCCTCGCAGGCAAATGCCAACTGTCAGTTGGTTTGGGATGTGAAGTAAGCCATTACTTTCTCTTTTTTAAGCAGCAGCGGGTTAGCCCGCTGCTGCTTTTTTTGTGGTATATTTATACCTTATCGGGTGAGGTTTGGCCGACACCCGGTGAGGTAAAATCCGTCTTTATGAAGTGGTCATTATATATCTTGAGCTTACTTGGTTGCTGGCTGTTAGCCCCTATGTTACAGGCGCAGCCCCCTACGTATGAAACCACTATTCAGCCCATTATCACGCAGCACTGCGCCCCCTGTCATCAGCCGGGCGGGGTAGGGCCGTTCAGTCTGCTTACGTATGAAGACGTGGTCAAACGGGCAAAATTCGTGGCTAAAGTCACTCAAATCCGCTACATGCCGCCCTTCCCCGCTGATCGGCAGTTCCAGCACTATGCCAACGAACGGAGCCTTTCTGACAAAGAAATTGATTTGATACAACGGTGGGTTGGAGGGGGGAAAGCGCGGGGTCGTAACGACCTCACCCCAACCGCTCGGCGACCCGGCGGTGAGGTAAGGCCGCTGGGCGATGAGGTAAAAACCATTCGTATGGCTAAACCCTACACTATACCGGGTGATGGGCGGGAAGACTTTCGGTATTTTCATGTGCCACTGAACCTGAAAGAAGACATTTGGGTGCAGGCCATTGAGTTTGTGCCGGGTAATCGCAAACTGCTACATCACAGTCGCTTGATGGTGGACTCTACGGGTACTATGGCCGGTATCGATGGCATTAGTGAAGATGACCCCCATCTGCGCGATTTTCAGCAAACCCCCCTCGCCGATACGTTTTTATACGGCTGGGTGCCGGGCAACGATCAGGTAGTTTTTCCACCGGGTATGGCCAAAAAAATAAAAGCGGGCAGTGATCTCATTTTGAATCTACACTATGCTCCATCGGCTAAACCTGCTACCGATCAGTCGGAAGTAAGGCTGTACATTACTAAAGAACCGGTGATGCAAGTAGTGCAAACGCTTACGCTTACTGAAAACAACGTAACAAACCAGCCGTTTTTGTTGCGGGCTAACACTAAACCAACGTTTTACATGAGTTACGGCCCCCTGCCCGATAGCATCCGGCTGTTATCAGTATTGCCCCACGCTCATTTACTGGGCCGAACATTTAAGGCCGTAGCCATCACACCTGCCGGTGATGCAATTAACCTGATTAAAATCGACGACTGGGATTATAAATGGCAACTTACCTATTTCTTCAAAGACAATATCACTCTGCCCAAAGGGTCTATCATTATTGCCGAGGCCACCTATGATAACACGAATCAAAACCCACTAAATCCAAATCGGCCTGCTAAAGACGTAGGCTATGGCTGGAACTCGACCAATGAGATGATGAACCTGGTATTTTATTACGTAAAGTAATTATTCGATAAAGCAGCCGATGGGTTCTGTTTTAGCCAGCTCGATGGGCTGTTTAGCCAATAGGGCATCAAGTGCATGGCGTAAGTAATGCTGGGTTGGTTCGGTTCGGTGGCGACCTAAGGAGACGTACCAATCGTCGATAGCACCCTGATAAACTACTGCTCCTATGGGGTTTAGCAACACTACTTCGGGCGTGATGCGGGCATGATAGCGGTGAGTCAGAGCCAGCCCCTTATCGGAATGCCCCCGAAATGGGAGTTTATAGGTTTGCTGAAACTGAGTAATAGCTAATTGGTTATCGGTAGGCGAGGGGAAAACCGCCCTAAACTGAATTCCCCGTGTTGCATACTGCTTGTGCAAGGCAGCTAGCTCACGGGCATACTGCTGACTAATAGGACACTCGGTATTTAGGAAAACATAAACTATTACCTGTGGGCGGGGAGGAGTAAAGGAGAGGAGAAAGAAAAGAAGGAGTTTCATGGCTACATCCGGTTCGCTTTCCATTTACTCTTCACCCCTGTTTGCCCGGTACCAGACTCCTTTTTCGGTTTAGTATTCTCCATTAACCAGGCGGCCAATACAGCGGCTAATTCAATTTCGGCGGGGTCAACTTCTGGGAGTAAAGAATCTGGAATAAAGTACTTTCCAACAAAGCCCGTGTCGAACTGCCCAGAGCGGAAAGCCTCGTGGTTCATCACAAACCGGCCAAAGCCTAAGGTAGTTTGTACGCCTGAAATCTGGTACTCATCAATAGCCCGAATCATTTTCTGGATAGCCTCCCCGCGATTGTCACCGTAGGTAATGAGCTTGGCAATCATCGGGTCGTAATAAATTGGGATAGCCATGCCCTGCTCAAATCCATCATCCACCCGAATGCCATTACCCTGTGGGCGCACGTAGGTATCTAATGTGCCTACATCGGGCAGGAAATTGTTAGCTGGGTCTTCTGCATATACCCGTAACTCAACGGCATGACCCTTCATCCGTAAGTCTTCCTGCTTAATGGGTAGCGGCTTGCCCTCGGCAATGTAAATCATCTGCTGCACCAGGTCAATGCCCGTGATGAGTTCAGTAACGGGGTGTTCGACCTGTAAGCGGGTGTTCATTTCAAGGAAATAGAAATTCAGCTCGTTATCCACAATGAACTCAACGGTGCCTGCTCCGTAATACCCACAGGCGCGGGCTACGGCAACGGCGGCTTTGCCCATTGCTTCCCGGATAGCGGGGGTAAGAATAGCCGAGGGGGCCTCTTCGACTACTTTCTGATGCCTGCGCTGAATGGAACACTCCCGCTCGAAGAGGTGAATGATGTTGCCATGCTGATCGCCCAGCACCTGAATCTCGACGTGCCGGGGGGAGGTAACGTATTTCTCGATAAATACGGACCCATCGCCAAAAGAAGACACCGCTTCACTAACGGCCCGGTCCATCTGCTCATCGAAATCTTGCGGGCGTTCTACAATTCGCATCCCTTTACCACCGCCCCCCGCCGATGCTTTGATAAGAATAGGGTATCCAATTGTGGCAGAGATTGCTTTTGCTTCGGCTCGGTCCTGAATCGCATCGGGTGTGCCTGGAACCATCGGAATGTTGTAGGTAGCAACAGCCGCTTTAGCGGCCAATTTACTGCCCATTACGGTGATGCTCTCTGGCGAGGGGCCAACGAAAATTAATCCTGCCTGCCGAACGGCCTGAGCAAAATGAGCATTCTCCGACAAAAACCCATAGCCCGGATGGATGGCATCGACACCCAGTTGCTGGCAAATGTCGATAATGGCATCACCCCGCAGGTACGATTCTGATGAGGGGGGAGGGCCAACACAGACGGCTTCATCGGCATACCGAACGTGCAGCGCATGGCGGTCAGCCTCCGAATAGATAGCTACCGTTTTAATTCCCATCTCGCGGGCGGTGCGCATAATCCGCAGGGCAATCTCGCCCCGGTTGGCAACAAGTAGTTTTTTAATGGTCGGCATACAGCGACAGAAAATTTACCCAAACTTAGGCATTTTGCGTGGTTACCTCACCTCTATAGTTGATACTGCTGATACGGGTTGCCCGTCGACGGTGATACCCTGAATGGTTATCCGCAGGTTGCGGGCAACGTCGGTCACTGGAAAACGCAGCGTTGCCTGTCCTTGCCCATCAGTAGTAAGTAAGGGTTGCCAATAAAGAACATCCCGCAGATCAGCTTTGGCTTCGGGTAATAGGGCAGTGGTGGGTAGGGTAAACAGATGTGGCCTGGAAAAACCGGAAACAAAGGCTGTGCTAGTCAGCTTTTCGCTATCCGATTTCCGGCTCTTGCGCGTGAAAATGGCAATAATCCCGGTAGCACCCCGCGCTCCATAAATGGCACCTCCACCGTAGCGAATCAGTTCGATACGCTCAATTTCTACCGGGTTCAGGCTGGATAATATGTCACCAGAACCCTGGGGTAGCGTAACTCCGTCGAGCACCATAAGGACTTCCGAGGCACCATTTATGGTAGAGGGGATATTCAGGAAAACCTGAGTACCCCGTACCAGTACCCCCGGTAATTTCCGCTGGATCATATCGAATACTGTGTTGTAGCCTCCCCCGACACCTTCATCGAAATTAACAGCAGCATCAGGCGTACCGTGGATACTGACCCTTCGCGCATCCTCCTCTCGCGCATCCACAGGCTTAGCCGCTTTTACCACCACTTCGCGGAGTTGGCGGGCATCGCGTTCGCGGTATTGGATAGGGTCGATAGCCTGGCGTGTCTGTGCTGCTTTAATCGCCCAATCGAGCCGATCCCAGTCGAATCTATTACCCTGATTGAGTACGGGCCACGCTGGTGATGAGCCGGGAGCGATGAAGCGCACAGTGGCTTGCAACGGGTTTAAGTCAGTACCCAGCACCTTACTGCTTACCAATGTCGAGTCAGGAATCATCAGACCATCCAACCAGAAGTAGCCCTGTGCGTCTGCTCGGGCTGACCGGCTGAATGGCTCAGCTATGCTGGGAAAGGTGAGTAATACATTGGCATTGGGGAACGGCTTGCCGGATTTGTCGAGTACATAACCACCCAGCACAATGCCCGCTACCGTATCAGCCAAAGCTGGTTGGCCAGCCTGTGGCCGGGGGTTATGTAAGAGCAAATGCGTTGGTAAATCGGCGGCAGCCGAATCGGGAGGCACCTGCCCCATATCAGTAACCGAAGCAGACAGAAAAGCTGCCTGAGGGTCACCTGCTCCATCGCGGAGGGTGAGGGTCAGCGTAACCGAATCGCGGGGCTGATAGCGTTGCTTGTCGGCAACAAGGGTCAGCCGGGCAGGGGTCAGCCGCTCCGGGATAGTTACTGGCTGTTCAGCCAGTGCTTGTCCATTGGCTCCAAAAGCCAGTAAGGTTCCCGTACCCGGAGCTAGTTTCGCAACAGGCAGGGTTAACTCGGCCGACCTGTTTCTGAGTTGAAGTTTAGTTTGTTGCACCACCTGCCCCTGACTGGTAATCAGCAGATAAATAAGCGCATTGTCCTGACCCGCCAGGGTGTTCAAGTGTAGCCTTACTTGAGTGCTATCGGCAGAAAGAGTAGCCGTGATGGTTAAATGTTGCGCTGAAACAGGTGCTGATTCTGAGAGATGTTGGGTAATGACAGGACTACGATTTGACCCCTTCAGTAGGTTATATACCGCAACGGCTCGCTCAAAAGCAGGCT
>JBBQUC010000272.1:0-5988 GCA_038212815.1 Cytophagales bacterium | reverse complement strand
GGCGGGAGTTTCTGCAAAAAACAAGCGCGGCTACGCTGGCGGCTCTGGCAGCCACCCCTATGTCGGGCCTACTGTCGGGTTGCAACCCACTGCGGCAGTCGGGACAAACTGGCGGCACTGCCGATACGGTAATTCTGCTCTGGATGGCCGGGGGCATGGCCCATACTGAAACCTTCGACCCTAAACGCTACACGCCCTTTGAGAAAGGGATGGCAGGCAATCGGGTACTCAGCACATTTAAACCCGTGCCAACGGTGCTCGACGGTATTCATTTTTCGGAAGGGCTACAGGCCATCGGCAGAGTCATGGACAAAGGCACCCTGATTCGGTCGTATGTAGCCGCCGACATGGGGCATATCCTCCACTCGCGCCACCAGTACCACTGGCACACCTGCTACGAACCGCCCCAAACAGTAGCTGCTCCGCACCTCGGCTCCTGGATTGCGAAAGAGCTAGGCCCCAAAAATCCAGTCATTCCGGCCTTTATCGATATTGGGCAGCGGTTTACCGTGGGCGAAGCCGAGGAACTCAAGGCGTTCCATACGGCTGGTTTTTTGGGAAATGAATTTGGCCCCTTCTTTATTGCCGACCCAACACAGGGGCTGGAGAGTGTTCGGCCACCGGTAGGGATGGATGCCCGGCGATTTGAGCGACGGAATCAACTGTACAACGACCTGATTAGCAACGGGCCGGTTGGCGAGTTCGGCAGCGATTACCAGAAAGAGTCGCTCCGGCGGTCGATGGAGCAGGCGTATCAGCTTCTAAACTCCCCCGAAGCTAAGGCATTCGACCTCAGTCAGGAGCCAAAAGCCAGTTACGATCTATATAATACGGGTAAATTTGGCCTGGGTTGTTTGCTAGCCCGCCGACTCACCGAACAGGGTGCGCGGTTCATCAGCGTTACCACCGAATATGAACCGTTTAAGGGCTGGGACACGCACGAAAACGGCCACACACGCCTGGAGGCCATGAAAAAGCAGATCGACGCGCCTATTGCGCAGCTTATCCGTGACTTAGACAAAACTGGCCACCTGGATCGTACCCTGATTGTGCTGGCCAGCGAGTTTAGCCGGGATATGATGGTGGAAGGCCGACCAGGAGCGAAGGTGCAGGAACAGGTCGATCAACCGGATATATTATCCGACCTGAAATTTTATGGGATGCACCGCCATTTTACGGATGGCTGTTCGCTGCTGATGTTTGGCGGGGGAATAAAAAAAGGCTCCGTGTATGGCAAAACTGCCGACGAGCGTCCCTGCAAAACCATTGAGAATCCAGTACGTATTGACGGCATTCACCAAACCATTTACCACGCATTGGGCATTGCCCCGGATACGCACTATGACGTTGAAAAACGGCCCTTTTACTCCACCCCCGACGGGGCAGGCAAGCCCGTCATGGAACTGCTGGCCTAGTTTGTGCGTATCGCCATGAACAAACCTATCCCCATGAACCGAATAACTACTATTGATATAACCAGGGGCCTGGTCATGGTCATTATGGCCCTCGACCATATCCGCGATTTGCTCCACAGTACCGCCTTAACCCAAGACCCTACCGATCTGGCCACTACCACGCCCGCCCTGTTTATGACCCGGTGGGTTACCCATCTCTGTGCGCCTACGTTCGTTTTTCTGTCGGGCATGTCGGCCTATCTCTCGCTGCAAAAACAGGATGCTGGTGCCGCCCGGCGGTTTCTCCGAAAGCGTGGACTAGTGCTGATTTTGTTGGAATTGACCGTAGTCAATTTCGCGTTCTGGTTCGATATTCGGTTTCATTTCCTGCTGCTTCAGGTGATCTACGCCATTGGGGCTGGGTTAGTTGTGTTGTCGTTGCTAAACCGATTGTCCCTCCGCTGGATTGGCGGGCTGGGGTTGCTCATCGTGTTTGGGCATGACCTGCTACCTGGTCTACCCGCTTCGGTTAGCCCGGTGGCCAGGTTTGGGTGGGCACTGTTGTTTCAGCCCAATTTCTTCGCGGTTAGTTCAGGCTTTAACCTGTTCGTAGCCTATCCGCTCATTCCCTGGCTCGGCATCATGCTGGTGGGGTATGCCTGTGGTTACTGGATACAGCAGTCTGCTCCCATTCGCAAACAGGTGTTACTGCGCGTTGGCTTGGGGACACTGACGCTATTCGTGCTGATCCGGTTGTTGAACACCTACGGCGACCCCGCGCCCTGGGCTATGCAGCGCAATTCGCTGTTTACCCTACTTTCCTTCATCAATGTCAGCAAATACCCGCCTTCGCTGCTGTATTCACTGTTGATGGTAGGCATTGCCCTACTGATGCTGTGGGTAGCCGATGGCACCGATTCCACGCTAACCCGCTGGCTAACGGTATATGGTAAAGTGCCTATGTTTTATTACATCATTCACTGGTATGGGGTACACCTGACTATGCTCGGAATAGCTTTGGTGCAGGGCTGCGACCTGGCAAAACCGGCTGAGGGGTTGCTCACCTTTGGCAGGCCAGCGGGTGTGGGCATCTCGTTGGCAGGAGTGTATGGGGTCTGGATATGTCTCGTTATAGCCCTGTATCCGCTCTGTCGATGGTATGGCCGCTACAAAGCTGCCAACCCGCAAATTGGCTGGCTCCGGTATGTGTGACAAGTCTTAAACTACCTCCGAAGCCGACACCACAGTGGGGGTCTCTTGAGGAATATAATGCCGGAAAAAGCTGCCGATCTTCATTTGTAATACTCCAATGACCGCTTCTTTGAAGATTTTCCCCGACATTTTAGACGTGCCTTTGGTGCGGTCGGTGAAGATAATGGGCACTTCCGTAATCTGGAAACCGTATTTCCAGCAAGTAAACTTCATCTCGATCTGAAACGCATATCCCACAAACCGAATAGGCCGCTGGAGCAGCACTTCCAGCACCCGCCGACGGTAGCAAACAAACCCGGCGGTGGGATCCATGACCGACATGCCCGTAATGAAGCGGACATACACGCCCGCAAAATACGACATCAGGACCCGGCCCATCGGCCAGTTTACCACATTTACCCCCTTGATATACCGCGACCCAACCGCCACATCGGTTTCCGTTTGGCTACAGGCCTTGTAAAGCCGCAACAGATCGTCGGGGTTGTGCGAAAAGTCCGCATCCATCTCAAAGAAATAGGCATAGTGCCGGGCCAGACCCCACTTAAACGCGTCGATGTAGGCGGTGCCGAGGCCCAGTTTCCCACGCCGTTCCAGCAAGTTCAGCCCCGTAAATTCGGCCTGTAGATTTCTGACAATCTGCGCCGTCCCATCGGGCGAACCATCATCGACAATCAGCAAATCGAACGGCCCCGTCAAGGTGAACACCTTGCGGATAATGGCCTCGATATTTTCTTTCTCGTTGTAAGTCGGAATAATGACCAAACACTCATTCATGGTGGTAGGCAGCGCGGTTAGGTGTCGCTACCCCTAGAACAGGTTTGCCGCTCGAAAAATTGTTTTGATTTATAAAGAAGAGTTGTGCGGTACAGCCTGTTACCGATGAAACCCCGCGCCGATGAATTTCAGCGCGTCGGGCAGGCCGGTGCGCCAGTAAGCCCAGGTATGCCCCCCGTCGCGAACGCGGTACTCGTGCGGAATTTTGCGATCCAGCAGGGCCATATGCAGGTAGGCATTGCCAACAGTCAGGGCGTCGTCGTCGCCACAATCGAGCCACCAGCGTACCTGTTTCAGGTCGCTCTCCGGAGCCGACTTAGCCAGCACCAGGGGGCTGTTGCGTTTCCAGGCCGCCGTAAGTCGCTCCTCGCCTTTGACCGGCCCGCTGAACAGGGGGGCGAACACCAGGTTATACCGCTCGTCGGCCATAGCCACCATCGATTCGTCGGTACGCACTGCCGCGCTTAGGGCCGCGCAACTACTGAAAAGTTCGGGGTGGTGCATGGCCAGCGTCAGTGCCCCAAACCCACCCATCGACAAGCCTGAAACGGCCCGGTAGTCGCGTTTGGTGCGGGTGCGGTAGGTCGAGTCGATGTGGGGGATAAACTCCTGCACAAACATATCCTCAAACCGCATTTTGTTCTGGTAGTCATTGATGTACCAGGTCACCCCCGCGTCGGGCATCACAAGAATCATGGGCGGCAATTCACCCGATTTTATTCCCTCGTCGGCAAGGCGGTCGGCCTCACCAAACTGCACCCATCCGGTTTCGTCATCGCTATAGCCATGCAACAGATACACCACCGGATACCGCCGATGCGCCGTGTAATAATCGGGAGGCAGGTATATGGAGTAGCGAATGCCCCGGTTCAGCAGGGAGCTATTGAACGTCAGGCTTTCTAGCAGCCGCACATCGCGGGGAATCATCACGGGAACGGGGCCGGTATCTGGCTGGGCCGTATTTCGCCGACGCAGTTGCGCAGAGGCCGCTATCAGAAAGAAACTAAAAAAAACGGTGAGCCAGGAGCGGGCGTTCATAACGATAAATAAGGTTTGGTTAAAAGTACCACGAAAATCGGTTAACTTCGCCGGACAGCCAAAATACTGGCCTGGTTTAACCCAATAGCGTTTCTACTACCCTCGTAGCGCGTATGAAAAAATGTCTGCTTCTGCTGGTCATGGCTGGTTATGCCTTGTCAGGATACTCTCAATCGACTCCCCCCCGATCAACCACTGCCCTCCCTTATTGGGAAGACCCCCAATTCATTAGCGAAAATACCGAAACACCCCATATCATTGCCCTGCCCTACGCCACCGAGCAGCAGTTGCTTGGGCCAAATCGGGTGGCATCGCCCTATGTGAAAGGGCTGAACGGCACCTGGAAATTCAAGTGGGTAAAACACCCTAAACTCGTACCCGCCAATTTTCATCAGCCTACCCTGCCCGATAACAACTGGGACGATCTGCCCGTGCCGTCGAACTGGCAGGTGGCGGGCAACCACCTGGGTCGCCACTACGACCCACCTATTTTCACTAACATCAAACATCCATTTCCAGCTACGCCCCCCACCATCACTACCGATACCAACGCAACGGGTCTCTACCGTACGCGCTTCAGTGTACCGGCCAGTTTTCAGGACCGCGAGGTATTTCTGCACTTTGCCGGGGTGCAAAGTACCTGCCGCGTGTTTCTGAATGGCCAACCCGTTGGGTACCATGAAGATGGCATGACCCCCGCCGAATTTCGGGTAACAGAGTTGCTCCGCCCCGGCGAAAACCTGCTGGCGGTGGAGGTCATCAACTGGTCGGATGGGAGCTATTTGGAAGATCAGGATTTTTGGCGGCTATCGGGTATTTACCGGGATGTGTTTCTCTATAGCACCCCCAAACTTTACATCCGCGATGTGGCCGTACTAACTGATCTCGACGGGCAGTATAAAGATGCCACCCTGAAACTGACTACTTATATCCGCAGCAACACCGGGGCCGTTAACCCGTTTTATCAGGTGCAGGTTACCCTGTATGACCCCCAGCAAAAACCCGTATTTACCCAAACCCTGCGCTCCACCGAGGCCAATAGTGTTGGGCAGAACAGCACCCTGCGACTCAATCAGCCCGTGGCTGCCCCCGCCCTCTGGACTGCCGAAACCCCCCATCTCTACACTCTGACCTTCCAACTGAGCGATCAGACGGGTGTAGTGTCGCAGGTTATCAGCCAGCGGATTGGGTTTCGGAAAGTGGAGATGAAAAACAGCCAGTTTCTGGTCAATGGGCAGCCCATCACCCTCAAAGGGGTGAACCGCCACGAGTTTGACCCCCAAACGGGGCGGGTAATCAGCCGCGAGAGCATGGTTCGGGATATTCAGTTGATGAAACAACACAACATCAACGCGGTGCGAACCAGCCACTACCCCAACGTAACCGACTGGTATGACCTCTGCGATGAATATGGCCTCTACGTGATTGACGAAGCCAATATTGAGAGCCACGAACTGTGGTACAAAAACTACGGCATTGCCGACCGCCCCGAATGGCGCAGTGCTTTTGTCGCACGGGGGCGGGCTATGGTAGAGCGCGACAAAAACCACCCGTCGATTGTGATCTGGTC
>JBBQUC010000271.1:0-5997 GCA_038212815.1 Cytophagales bacterium | reverse complement strand
AATTACGACTCGTTTACCTATAACCTCGTGTATATGCTGCGCGAGTTGGGGCAGCGGCCCGATGTGGTACGCAACGACAAAATTGCGCTCGATGCGGTGGCGCAGTACGATAAAATTATGCTCTCGCCGGGGCCGGGCGTTCCGTCAGAAGCAGGAATTATGCAGGCTTTGGTGGCGGCCTACGCCCCCACCAAGAGTATTCTGGGGATTTGCCTGGGGCATCAGGGCATTGGCGAAGTGTTTGGGGCCAAACTCGAAAACCTCGGCGATGTGCTCCATGGGGTAGCTCACCCGGCCTACGTAACAGACCGCTCCGAACGGCTGTTTGCTGGCCTGCCCGACACCCTCACCGTAGGCCGCTATCACTCGTGGCAGGTAATGGATGAGCACTTACCCGCCGACCTTCGCATTACGGCCATCGACGACCGGGGCCGGATTATGGGCCTGACCCATACCCGCTACGACGTGCGTGGTCTGCAATTCCACCCCGAATCGGTACTGACCGAAGGTGGAAAAACAATGATAAAAAACTGGATAAATCAATGAAACAAATCCTGAATCACCTCTTCGAGTATAAGACGCTGACTAGAGAGCAGGCTAAACAGGCCCTGACGGGCATTGGCCGTGGCGATTATAACCCGGCTCAGGTAGCCTCCTTTCTAACGGTGTACATGATGCGCAGCATCCGGGTAGAAGAACTGGAAGGCTTCCGTGATGCGATGCTGGAATTGTGCCTCCCCGTTGACCTCTCAGCCTACGATGCGATGGATCTTTGCGGAACCGGGGGCGATGGTAAAGACACCTTTAATATCTCGACCCTCGCGGCTTTTGTGGTGGCCGGTGCCGGGCAGCGGGTAGCCAAACACGGCAACCACGGGGTGTCGTCAATGTGTGGGTCATCGACCGTGATGGAGCGGCTTGGCTATACATTTACCAACGATGTGGGTGAGCTACAGCGCAAAATGGAAACAGCAGGGATCTGTTTTTTGCACGCCCCCCTTTTTCATCCCGCCATGAAAAACGTAGCCCCCATTCGGCGGGAACTGGGAGTGAAAACATTTTTCAATGTGCTGGGGCCGATGGTGAATCCCGCAAACCCCCAAAAACAGCTTGTAGGGGTGTTTAACCTTGAATTAGCCCGCTTATATGCGTACCTTTACCAACAAACCGACAAGCAGTTTATGATTCTGCACAGTCTGGATGGGTACGATGAAGTATCGCTGACGGGGCCGTTTAAAGTAATTACCAACAACGCCGAGCAATTGCTTAACCCGGAGCAACTACACCTGCCCACCCTTACGCAGGCATCTATAGCTGGTGGCGAAACGGTGGACGAGTCGGCCCGGATTTTTAGGGACGTGCTGCGCAATACAGCTACCCCCGCCCAAACCAATGCCGTACTGGCAAATGCGGCAATGGCGTTGCTGGCAGCAGGCAAGACCAGTAACCGGGAAGAGGCCGTTGGCCTGGCGCGTGAGTCGCTGGAAAGTGGCCGGGCAAAAGCTTGCTTTGATACGTTGATCGCATGACTATTTTAGACCAGATTATTGATCAGAAACGCCTTGAAGTGGCCCGGCGTAAGGCAGAAATCCCGGCGCGGGTGTTAGAAAACCAGCCCGGATTTGACCGCTCCCCGCTTTCGGCAACACGAGCCATTCTGGAGGGTCGCTCCAATATTATTGCTGAGTTCAAGCGTAAATCACCCTCTAAAGGTAGTATTAACCAGAGCTTGTCAGTAACAGCGGTAACCCAGGGGTATGTGCAGGCGGGTGCTGCCTGCCTGTCGGTGCTAACCGATGAGCCGTTTTTTGGCGGCACTCCCGCCGATTTGCGCGAAGCCCGGCGGGCCAACCCAGATACACCAATTCTGCGGAAAGACTTTGTGATTGATGTATACCAACTGCTCGAAGCCAAAGCCTGGGGTGCCGACCTGGTGTTGCTGATTGCTGCCTGTCTAACCCCCGCCGAAGTAGCCGATCTAAGCCAACGGGCTGGTGAACTGGGATTGCAGGTACTGCTGGAAGTGCATGATGCCGATGAACTGGAACAAACCCTCTGCGACACCGTGGATTTAGTGGGCGTAAATAACCGCAACCTGAAAACCTTTGTCACCTCCATAGCCACCTCGCTCCAACTGGCCGACCAGATTGACCGCCGGTTTGTGAAAATATCGGAGAGTGGGCTGCACGATGCCCGTACTATGTACCAACTGGCGGAAGCAGGCTACGATGGCTTTCTGATTGGCGAAGCGTTTATGAAAACCCTTAACCCCGGCACGGCCCTGGCTAACACCCTCGCTGACTACAAAGCCATATCCTCCAGCCAGATTTCTTCTAATTTGCTATGAACGTAAAAATATGTGGCCTGCGCGAGGCCGATAACATCCGCCAGATTGCCGATCTCCGGCCCGATTTTGTTGGGTTTATCTTCTACCCGCAGTCGCCACGCTTTGTCGATGAAGACCTGGATGCCGAGGTGGTACGGGCATTGCCGCGCCAGATTCGGAAAGTGGGCGTGTTTGTTAACGCCAGCCCGGAGTATATTCTGCGGATGATGAAAAAGTACGATTTGCAGTATGCCCAACTCCACGGGGCCGAAAACCCGGAGTTTTGCCGCAGCCTGCGCAACCGGGGCATCAGCATTATTAAAGCGTTTCGGGTGGGCGACGACTTTAACTTTGCCATGTTGAACAACTACAAACTCCACTGCGACTTTTTTCTCTTCGATGCCAAAGGTGACCAACCCGGTGGCAACGGCATCCAGTTCGACTGGCGGCAGCTAGAGCGGTACGATAACGACAAACCCTTTTTTATCAGTGGAGGAATTGGCCTCGATAACCTCGACCAGTTAGCGCAGCTCAACGGCATGAAGCTTTATGGAGTCGATGTGAATAGCCAGGTGGAGACCGCGCCGGGGGTAAAAGATGTGGCTATGGTTAAAGAATTGATTGCGCGGCTAAGGCCCATTGTTGAGGCTGAGGAAGCGTGATTTTTAAACAACAAAGTAATGGAAACGACGAAGCTAATAGATGACGACATTCCTCCCATGAAGCGGGGGCGGATAAATACGTATAAGCCCGAAGATATTCGACGCTGGGGTGTTGAGCGTTTCTTGAAAGCAACGGCTGTAACAGAGCCTTTTAACCGTATTTTTCCCGACTTTACAGAAGAGGAAAATCGCAGAATGGATGAATTATTAGCCGAAGGCGATAGGGGTGCTGTATGATCCACACGAATGATAACGATTTTGACCATTTGACATTATTGGGCCTGCGCTTAGTGAAACACTAAAATTTATGCAAACAACGCTCGAACCACAAACCTCTTTTGCCGTCAATGATAAAGGCTTTTACGGTCATTTTGGCGGGGCATTCATTCCTGAAATGCTGTACCCTAATGTAGAAGAGCTACGCCAAAAATACCTCACTATTATCGGCGATCCTGCCTTTCAGTACGAATACCAGCAGTTGCTCACCGACTATGTAGGCCGACCTACTCCACTGTTTCTAGCACAACGGCTTTCAGCAACGGTGGGGGCTACAGTCTATCTAAAACGGGAAGACCTGTGTCATACGGGTGCCCACAAGGTGAACAACACCGTTGGGCAGATTCTGGTGGCGCAGCGGCTGGGCAAGAAACGGATAGTGGCCGAAACCGGCGCGGGGCAGCATGGCGTGGCAACGGCTACAGTCTGCGCCCTGATGGGCCTGGACTGCATTGTGTATATGGGCAGCATCGACATGGAACGGCAAAAGCCCAATGTAGATCGAATGCGGATGTTGGGTGCTGAGGTGCGGCCCGCCACCAGCGGTAGCAAAACCCTAAAAGATGCCACCAATGAGGCTATGCGTCACTGGATCAACAACCCCATCGATACGCATTACATCATCGGCTCGGTGGTTGGTCCGCACCCATACCCCGATATGGTAGCCCGGTTTCAATCGGTTATCTCGCGGGAGATCAGAAGCCAGCTTCTTGAAAAAACCGGCCACGAAACCCCCGATTATGTGGTGGCGTGTGTGGGTGGTGGCAGCAATGCCGCCGGGGCGTTTTTCCATTTTCTGGACGAGCCATCGGTGCGGCTCGTAGCCGCCGAAGCCGCTGGGTTAGGTATATCGTCGGGCCACTCGGCAGCGACAACGGCCCTGGGTAAACCAGGCGTGCTCCACGGCAGCCGCACCATACTGATGCAAACCGACGATGGGCAGGTGACCGAACCGTATTCCATTTCGGCGGGACTGGATTACCCAGGCATTGGCCCATTACACGCCCACCTGTACGATTCGGGCCGGGGCGATTTTTACGCCATCACCGACGAGGAAGCCCTGGCTGCCGGGTTTCAACTCAGCAAGCTCGAAGGCATCATTCCCGCCCTCGAAACAGCTCATGCCCTGGCGGCCCTCCCCAAAATGAACCTCCAGTCCAGCGATGTAGTGGTGGTTTGCCTCTCAGGCCGGGGCGATAAAGATTTAGCTACCTACTCAAAGTACTTATAGTCAGCCAATGACCCTTTCTGTTCCTAAAAACCGCATTACTGACCTCTTCGCTCAGAAAAGTGAGCGGCTGCTGAATGTTTATTTCACAGCGGGGTTCCCAAATCTGGCTGATACCCGAACAGTGCTACACGGGCTGCAAACGGCTGGCGTTGATCTGGTCGAAATTGGGATGCCTTATTCTGACCCCGTAGCCGACGGCGAAACCATTCAGCAGAGCAACGGGCAGGCACTGGATAACGGCATGAGCCTGAAACGGCTGTTTGACCAACTGGCCGGTTGCCGCGAACAAACAGACCAACCCCCCATTACCGTACCCATTTTGTTGATGGGCTACATTAATCCGGTATTACAATTTGGCGTAGAAGCGTTTTGCCAGCAGTGCCAGGCTGTAGGGGTTGATGGGGTCATTCTACCCGATTTGCCGTTAGACTTGTTTGTGGCTGACTATAAAGACACCTTCGACCAGTACGGCATTCTGACTATTTTTCTGATTACCCCCCAAACCAGCGATGCGCGGATTCGGCTCATCGACGAGGTGTCAGACGGGTTTATCTACATGGTGTCGTCGGCCAGCATTACCGGCTCGGTAACAGGTATCAGCGAACCAATGCGGGCCTATTTTGAGCGTATTGAAGCCATGAATCTCCAAAACCCCCGACTAATTGGGTTTGGCATCAACAGCCGAGCCACCTTCGACACTGCTTGTGCCTATGCCAGTGGGGCCATTGTGGGTAGTGCGTTTATACGCCACCTTGCCGAAAAGGGAACCGATGCAGCCGGGATTCAGGCGTTTGTGGAGGATATTCGGAGGTAGATTACTGGTCTGTAGATTGCTTACGTTTTGGGGCTTTGAGAAGACGGGGATTTCAAGGTATAAATGTTGAATTTAGCACTTATTCACCTTTTTCGCATAATCGCTGTCATGGGCTGCTTTGCATTACTAAGACAACTTTTAACAGCTAACTATTTTTTTTAAAGTTCCAGCCATCAGTTATAGCGTAACTAAAAGCAGCCGAAAATAATAAAGTAACTAGCCCTGCAAAATATGGTATAAAATCAATCATTTTGATTTTTATTTATTAGGTGTAAATATATTCCAAAACATAGTATTGAAGGAACCCAAAGCCCAATAAAAATTGCTTGGTCTGAGTTGCCATTAAAAAACAAGACTTCAGAATAAATAAGTGAAAGCAATGCAGCTATAAACAACAGCTTGTCAGTTAAATTGAATTTTTTAAACATTCTTGAAGATATTTTTTCTCTTACTCATTAGGCTTTTCAGAATACGCCCCGTTTTTTAAAGTGGGTTCTGGACTCCACTTTTGATTGTAAATTTTACAAATATTTTAAAAACTATAGGTTCTCTGACAATTTTTGTGGTACGACATCCCAAGCATACCTATAGCCAGACGGATGACTTGGTTTGTCATGCTGACGCAGGAAGCATCTTACTTTAAATCAGGCAACTACCCTAAGATGCTTCCTGCGTCAGCATGACAAAA
>JBBQUC010000270.1:0-6032 GCA_038212815.1 Cytophagales bacterium | reverse complement strand
GGCGGCATTAAGCGCATTGGGGGCAATATCGAGCAGCAGCACCTCTACGCCAATATTGGCAAAGTGAGCCGCAATCCGTGACCCCATAATGCCGGAACCAAGCACGGCTACGCGCCGGATACTGCGATTTTTTAGAGAGGTTGTCAGTGGTTTTGTCAGGGTTGCTTCCATTGGTTAGTTTAGCTTGGAACACAGATTTAGCGGGTTAATTGGATAAAAACGGACAATCAGTTTTTATCCCGCTCCGGCGTACCAGCCTCATCTGCCAAATCTGTGTTCCTATTGTGTATAATTTGTAGTTCTGTTGTTATGCCATTAAGGTTATGCCAGTTCTTCGGCTTCAGGAATGCCTTCGGTACGGATACGGCTGTTGGTTTCTTCGACCAGCAGGTTGATGTCTTTAATCACATCGAAAAACACGACCAGTTTATCCAGCGGAATCCGCTCGCGCACCATGTTGTTGAACTGAATCACCCCCTCGCGGGCCATCTCGCGCTTGGCCCGGCCTTCGTCGGTCAGAAAAATGAGCACAAACCGTTTGTCAGTTTCATCCACCTCACGCCGAATCAGTCCGCGCTCTTCCATGTTTTTCAGCATCCTGACCAGCGACCGGGGTTCCATACCCAGCAGCGGGCCAATCCGGGTGGCGGGCGTGCCATTCTCCAGATCGACGTTTAGCAGTACAAACCCAGTAGCCATAGTAAGGCCATACCGCGACGCGTACGCGTTGTACATCCGCGAGATGCTGTGCCAACCCCATTTGATGTGAAAATCAACGGTTTTCTCTTTTTTCATACTGGTCTCGCGCCCACCTGTTCACTGCGGTTGCGATTAGGACAAAGTTACGCTGTTTTTCAGGTAGTATGCAAGCATACTAATTAAGAGAATAGGGCTATTCAGGAAAAAATAAAGTTAAACGTAGTATAGTACCATTCGCAGTTTGCGTATCTTGGGGGTTAGTAAGAACCCTTTTCTAGTCAGAAAATAGTTAGCAAAACCATGAAACCAGAAAGTAATCCATCGCGTCGTCAGTTTTTGGGAGCTACGGCCACCCTGGCGGCAACTGCCGTTTTGGGCAGTAACAAGGTGTTTGGAATGCCTGCCATTATCCGTAACCTGAACCGGCACCGTTCGCTCATCAACGGCGTTCAGATTGGGGTCATTACCTACTCGTTCCGGGATTTGCCCGACCAAAGTGCCGAAGCCACCCTAAAGTATGTGCTCGATAGCGGCATTAGTGCCATCGAACTCATGGGCGACCCTGCCGAATCGTTTGCGGGCAAACCTAAAAATCCGGTAGATATGCGGTCTGTTTTTCCGCTGATGCGGAAGCGGGGTGAGAAGCAGGAACTCACCGCCGATGAACAGAAAAAACTGGCCGAAGCTGAGACCCAACTCAAAGCCTACAACCAGGAAGTAGCCAAGTGGCGACTTACCGTGCCAATGGCTCCGTTCGAGAAAGTCAGAAAGATGTATGAGCAGGCAGGGGTAACCATTTACGGTTTCAAGCCCAATGCTTTCGGCAAAGAAAATACTGACGCTGACATAGACTATTTGATGCGGGCTGCCAGAGCACTGGGAGCCAATCAGGTTACGGTTGAACACCCCGGCAACGATGCCATGACCCTCAAATTAGGCACTATGGCCCAAAAGCACGGGATTCGGATTGGGTATCACGGCCACGAGCAACAAACGCCCACCCTCTGGGATACCGCCCTGGCGCAGTCGCCCGCCAATGCCATGAACCTGGATTTTGGGCATTACGTCGCTGCGGGCAATGCCAATCCGCTGGACATTGTGCGCCAAAAGCACGACCGGATTTCGAGTATGCACATCAAAGACCGGCAGACTCCGGCCCACGGCAAAGGCAATCTGGTGTGGGGTCAGGGCGATACTCCCCTGGCGGAGGTGCTGAAGTTGATGCGAGACCAGAAATACACGTTCCCCGCCACGGTGGAGTTAGAATACAAAATACCGGAAGGATCCAGCTCAGTTGCCGAAGTGAAAAAATGCGTTGAGTTTTGTAAAACTGCGCTAAGTTAAAAAGGTTGTCATTTGTTGTCATTCATCGTCATTGAATACCTATTAATCAGGTGGCTACAATCAATAACTATTGGATAACGATGAATGACAACTTACTGAGCAAACAAATCGTTTACTACCAATTGCAAGTCGGGCAAAACAGGCCCTGCATCAACTATATCATTCTCAAAATAAGTAGTGCTGCTTTTTAGGGAGGTAAATACGCGTACCATTTGCAGAGTTGGATGAATATGCCAGATAACCTGTACCCCGGCGGCAAAATACTCGCGCACTTTTTGCTCTACTTTACTGGCCTTATCGGTCGGCGAAATCAACTCGACTACAAAAACGGGAATGGGTTCATTGTTGTCATCCGCAACCTGAATTTGCTCTTTGGTAAAAAACGCTATATCCGGGATTCGCATCTGCGTGTCGGTAAGCCAAACGTTTGTTTCCGGCAGTAATTCACCCATCTGTTGATACGCCTGCGTTTGAGTGAATTTGCGTAAGATTTTCTGCACAATCGGGCGTTCGGCTTTTTTCATAGCGACAACAGGTTCTACGGTCGCATTATCAAATTCGTACAAAAAGTCATCGTCAGGGTTCCAGTTCAGGAACCGCGCTTTGGTCATCGGAATACGAATAGCCGTGGCTTCATCGTCGGGGGCGATTAAGGTGGTCTCCATACGAGCTAAGTTTTTAGTAAAACTACACAAAAACAGGTTACGCCCCCACCTCTACTACTTCCCGCACCGCATCCACGGGCTTCACCGTGCGGGCAATGAACACGGCAGAAAGCAGCATGACAATGGCCACATAGCCTACATAATTGTAGTGCAGCAATTGGCCACCCGGCCCTTTCTGAATCACTAAACCTGCCCCGTAGGTAGCCATTGCCTGTGCCAGCAACTGTACCGATGAGTTGATGCTCATAAACCCGCCCCGTTGCGGCGGCAGCACACCTGAGGAGGACATAGCCTGGGTGGGAATAAGCCGACCACTGGCAAAAATGAAGAACAACCCCGTAATAGACAACACATAGGGCAGGGGAGATGGGGGCATGGTGGTGATAAGGTACACGGGAATCATGGATAGCAGGGCAAACCCTACAAACACGGGGTACTTGCCCCGCTGGTCGGCGAGTTTGCCGACCAAGGGAGCCGTGAAAATGGTGAGTGCGCCCCCAATGGCGTAAATCAGGTACAGCTTGTCTTCGCCGAAGCCCACGTTGGCCACAAAGTAGGGGGTCATAAACGGAATAACGCTGAAATGCCCCAGCATGATGGTACTGGTGAGCCAAAGAGCGCGGAGTTGGTTGGGCGTTTTGAGAATATTGGTTAGCACCAAGAACGGATGAAACCCCGGCTCGGCCCGCTGCAAATGCCCGTCCATGCGCGGAATGAATCGGATAATCAGGCCCAGTACACCTACGCCCAACCCTCCCACAAACAGAAACGGCGCGTGCCAGCTCAGGCGCGTGGCCAGATACAGGCCCAGCGGCACGCCCACCACCGAGGCTACTGAAAAGGCCGTCATCACCACCGACATGGCCCGCGCCCGGCGGTCATACCCAAAAGTGTCACCCACAATAGAGAGCACCTGCGCCCCCAGCACCCCGCCAAACAGCCCCGCCATGATGCGGGCCACGGCCAACCAGCCATACGTAGGAGCCAGCCCACAGGCCAGCGTACCCAGCACAAAGCCCGTGTAGCCCGTCAGCACCACCTGCCTGCGCGGAAACCGATCTACAAAAAACGCTACCGTAAACCCCGAAATACCTGCGCTGAGGCTATAGGCTGACACTAAAAAGCTAAACTGCCGGGGTGAGATGGCAAAGGCCCGCATCAGTTGCGGCCCCATCGGCATCATAATCATGGCATCCATAATGTGGGTAAAATTCAGGCAGGCCAGCACAAAGAGAATCAATTTTTCGGAACGGGTCACTCGGCTAATAGTTTATCAAGTAAGCGGTTAAATTCGTCGATGTAGCGGTCGTAATAGACCCCTGTGCCGGGGCCGGCAAAGCCTGTGTGTATGTGACGCACCCGGCCCGTTTTGTCCAGGAAAATAGTAGTCGGAAATGCTACCACGCGGTTTAGGCTGGGCAGGGCGGCACTCGCTTCGTCTTTGTTGTTCGACCCTGCCAGCAGCACGGGGTAGTCGATGGCAAACCGTTGCGCCATCCGCTGAATTTTGGGGCCAGACGCGGCCAGAGTCGGTACTTTCTCGAACGCCAGTCCCACTACCTCTACCCCCCGGCTGCGGTTTTTCTTGAGCCAGGAGCCGAGAAACTTCGTCTCGTCCATGCAGTTAGGGCACCAGGTACCCAGGAGTTGCACCACTGTCACTTTGTTCTTGAACCGCTCATCGTTATTCGAGATAACATTCCCTACTGGGTCGGGGAAGGCAAACCCAAACGTTTGGCCAGGTTTCACGTACGTCAGTTTGGCAGGGTCGGGCAGAGCCACGTTGGGGTCTAAGCGGGCCGTCCAGGTTTCCTGATACACAGCTCCCGACTGAAACAGACCCCGCAACGTTTTGTCTGTCTGCTGTTTGGCTTTGAACAAAAACGCGTGGTTACCATCGAAACACGACAGCAGCAGACTATCGCCCACTACATCGCCTGCCAGATAGCGGTAATCGCCGGTGGGGGTCAGAAACGTCCCCGTCAGGCTAGTGCCTTTCTGGGTAAATACTCCAACAGCCAGCGTAGTATCGCCCCCTTCTACTGCCCGAAACAGGGTCGCCCACTTACCCGTTAGGTTGGTCGTGGCAGGCTTCGCGTTGCTGGGGACAAAGCGATATGCGAGGCCGTGCTGCGCCGAGAACGGCACTACCTGTAGTTCATTTTTCGTTCGCCGTTTGCGCCAGAACCCCGTCAGTTTATTGCCTGATACGTGGCCTACCAGTTCCGAATCGAAGATGCTCATCGGGATGTGCAGCGAATCGTTTTTCAGGGTAGCTTCATCCATTTTCAGCCGTTCGGCCCCGTTGAGGGCATAGACCGTATAGCCCGTTTTAGTGGCATTGGGCTGAATATCGAGGCCAAATGGCAATTCGCCTGCTTTGAGAGCTAGCACCGCCCGCCAGATCCCCGGCTTTACGATGGGTTGAGCCGTGGCTCTAGTTAAGGTGAAACAAATCAGACTAGTGAGCAACAGATATTTTTTCATGTAATTGATTTTGAGTCAGTTCAGCAGAGCCGTAAACTAAATTAACACTTAACTATAAAAACCTAAGTGGCTTCTTTGTAAGTTTGTAACTGTTGCCTTTTCCCGTTTGGTTCCCTACCCCGTTTATGAATACAGTCTATCACGAACCCGTTATGCTCGATGCCTGCCTGGATGGGCTAGCCCTGAAACCCGGCGGGATGTATGCCGATGTTACCTTTGGTGGGGGTGGCCACAGCCGCGCCATCCTCGACCGGCTCGAGGGCGGCAGGCTGCTGGCCTTCGATCAGGATGCCGATGCCCGCGAGAATGCCAAAGCCTTAGCTGACCCGCGCCTGACGTTTGTGGCGGCTAACTTTCGGAATATCAAGCGGTATCTGCGGCTGTACAACATCAAACAGGTGGACGGGATTCTAGCCGACCTGGGTATCTCGTCGCATCAGATCGACACCCCCGACAGGGGATTCTCGACCCGCTTCGATGCTGATCTGGATATGCGGATGAATCAGCAAACCGACCTCACCGCCCGGCAGGTGCTGAACACCTACCCCGAACCGGAACTGCACAAAATTATGGGCATGTACGGCGAAGTGACTAACGCCCGCACCCTGGCCAGTGCTTTGCTGTCGGCGCGCTCCAACCGCCCCTTCCAGACGATCAACGACCTGAAAGATGTGCTAAAACGCTTTGCTCCCCGTGGCAAAGAGAACAAATATTATGCCCAGGTATTCCAGGCTCTCCGCATCGAAGTGAACGACGAACTACATGCCCTGGAGGAGTTTCTGGAGCAGGTGCCGGAGATACTGGCCCCCGGTGGGCGGCTGGTAGTGATGGCCTATC
>JBBQUC010000269.1:0-6037 GCA_038212815.1 Cytophagales bacterium | reverse complement strand
TAACTGCTGCCGTACCTGTTTGGTAGTGTCACGGTCGGCTTTGTTTTCTTTAATCTCCCGAATGGTCGTTTCAATTCGTTGGTTAGCCTCCAGCACCAGGGCTTTGGCTTTTAGCTTGGCGGCATTCAGGAGTTGCTTCTGCTCAGTATCAAGCTTGGTTTTTAGCGCAGTATATTCGGCCAGTTGCTGCGCTAGTTTACGGCTATTGATGCCTATTTCCAGGTTTTTATCAGCAAATACGCGCTTCTCAATGTCTAACTCTTTCAGCAGTTTCTCAAAGTTGACCTGCTGACTGCCCAGTTTCTCCTTCGCCCGGCTGATAACGGCATTCGGCAGGTTGATTTTGCGGGCAATCTCGAAGGCAAACGACGAGCCGGGCCGACCCATCTCTAACTCGTAGAGAGGTTCCAGGTGCTCGCCATCGAACCGCATGGCCCCGTTTACCAGACCCGACGTTTTATCGGCAAATACTTTCAGATTGGTGTAGTGAGTATTAATCACACCATAGGCCCCCGATTTGTTCAACTCTTCCAGAATGGCCTCGGCAATAGCTCCACCCTGACCCGGCTCGGTGCCGGTGCCAAACTCGTCGATCAGAAACAGACTTCGTTTGTTGGCTCCCACCAGAAAATGCCGCATGGCCGTGAGGTGCGACGAGTAGGTACTCAGGTCATTCTCCAGCGATTGTTCGTCGCCAATGTCGATGAACAGGTTCTGGAACACCCCCATGTCAGAGTATTCTGCCAGCGGCACCAGCAGGCCGCACTGCATCATGTATTGCAACAGGCCAATGGTTTTCAGGGCTACCGACTTACCGCCCGCATTAGGGCCGGAGATAATCAGAATCCGCTGCTGTTCATCCAGTTTTATCCCTAACGGCACTACTGTCTTTCCCTGTTTCTGAAACGATAGCAGCAACAGGGGGTGCCGGGCGTTGGTCCAGTTCAGCACCGGGCGGGCCAGTACCTGCGGCATACCCGCGTCTAGCTGCACGGCCAGCCGCGCTTTAGCCCGGATAAAGTCGATCTGCGCCAGAAAATTGACCGCCCGTTTTAACTCCTCCAGAAAAGGCCGGAGCTGATCAGTCAGGGCAAGGAGTATCCTGAACACCTCGCGCCGTTCTTCATACTCCAACTCGCGGATTTCGTTGTTGGCATCGAACACCTCGGCGGGTTCGAGAAAGACGGTTTGGCCCGTGTTGGACTCATCGTGGACAAACCCCTTTATTTTGCGCTTATGTTCAGCGGCAATCGGGATCACCAGCCGCCCTCCCCGCACGGTCAGGCCGAGGTCGTCGGGCATCCAGCCATTGTGCCGGGCCTGTTTCAGAATGGTATCGAGCCGCTTGCGCAGGGTACTCTGCTCCGAAATAATCCGCCGCCGAATAGTGGCCAGTTCAGGCGATGCAGAATCGCGCACTAGTCCCCGCTCGTCGATCACCCGGTCGAGGGCATCGGTTAGCTTCTTGTCGATGGCCACGGGGCCAGCCAGTTCGCGCAGAAAGGGGTAGCTGCTGGTCGATTCAGGCGCATCGCTGTATTTCGCTAAAAACCGCAGACAGTCCTGAATGGTACGCAGCACCAGTTTAAGGTCGAAGAACTCGGCTTCACTCAGGGCCATGCCCTCAATGCGGGTCTTGCTGAGGTGCTGCCGCACGTCGATGTAATTACTGGCCGGAAAATCAGGTTCATACTGCACAATCTGCTTCAGTTCGTAGGTTTGGCGCAGCAGTTTATCAATCAGTGGGTGGTTATCGGAGAAGCGAATCCGATCTACGTAATCTTGCCCCAGCGCGCTTATGCAGGCCTGTTTCAGCAGTTCGCGGATCTTATCGAAACCTAATTTTTGTTCGAGGGTATTGGGGTAAAGCATTTAGTCAAAGGGCAGTTAACAACCAGAAGTCAGGCCCAAAAAGCAGGTGGCCTACCCAATAACGTTTATAAAGGGCAGTGGGTTCGGCCCGATTATTTCTCAAAATCAACCACATAGTCTGATAGATACCCATCGAAGCCGGGGGCCATGTCTTTAAAAAACAGGCGGGCACGTCTCCCCAGCCGCAAACAGGTGGCTTTGTTCTTTGTGTCGTCTGAGGTGTTCATGGGCTGGAGCGATGGATACCAGAGCGTATGGCCGGGGCGATTGACAAGCAGTTTGGGCGTAGTCCAGTCCTGAGCGTTATTGCTTTCGCTCAGGTTGGCATGGGGGTTGAAGGAGATGAAAATTTTGCCGCCTTTCCAGGATGCCCCTTCAACCTGACCCATCAGCATCACCCAGGCATTCAGGTACGTATTCCAGCTAACCGATGGCCCCCACCGGAAACCGCCCGCTGGCGACGATGCTGCTCCACCACCGGCCTGCATGGGCATCTGAATGGAGGCAATGGGCTTGCCAATACCGTTGTAGGGCGCATTGAACCCGGTGCCATCCCAGCGGTGGGCCTTGCCAACGGGGTTATCTAAGTCACTAAGTTTAATCCGCGCTACGCTAATACACTGCCCAGTATATTCTATGGCCCGGTCGTAGCTTTTTTTGTCATATTGACCTGGATAGCCGTATTCACCATAAAAGAGGTAGAGGTAGCCGCCACTGGCAACGGCCGATGGGTCGCCTACGCCACCGGCGAAGGTGAGCGAGGTATTATGCGGTTTCAGAATCATACGCGGCTGGAGGTCCTCCAGAAACAAGCCCAAATTGGCCCAGTTATGCCCGCCGTTCACCGATTTCATAATTCCGATGCGGCACACGGCAGCCGCCGACTGTGGTCCGCGCAGCCCCTGCGGCCAGTTTTTGTCGATGTACCCCTCGCCGGTTTTTGGGTTGTAAGGGAGTGTGGTTGGGTAGTTCTCATTATGATAAACGGCATACAGGGTTTTGCCCGATTTATCCTGAGCATCCTGATAAACCGTCTCGAACCAGACCGCCCCATGCAGACCCGGCTGGCCCGGCCTGGCATTTTTAGGAATAACGGGCGACTGAAATTCGTCTTTACGGCGCCTGAAGGCTTCATCGGCGTTGCGACCATCGGCAAATTTCAAGTCGTTGGCATAGCCCCAAACCGGGTCTTCGCCCTGCTTGCCCGGAAAGATGCGAAACGTGTCGCCCACCCAGGCTTCAGCCATATTGCAGTCCACAAATGAGTTGAAGACAAAGGTCTTTCCCGGTAAAAGCCTGGCTGTGGGACTAAAATCGGTTTGCTCCGTTTCCTGCCTTTTCGCGCAGGTAAAACCAGCAAAGGCGGCCAGAACAAGGAGTAGGCAGCGATAAGGCGTTTTCATGCTGACAAAAGCAAACACATCGCTACCCCTACGCGTTAGGTGTTGCGGATGCTGCTTATTTTTGCGGCCCTACCTACTTCACCAACTTCATGTCCCTACAGTTTTCTCTACTGACCCCCGTTACAGACGACCGACCAGTCTTTGTGTCGGGGAGTTTCTGCGACTGGAATCCCACCCAGTATCAACTGGAGCCGGTCGGTTCCGGCCACTATACCCTCACGTTCTCCGACGATTTTCCGCTGCCCGCTATGCTAGAGTATAAATATAACCGGGGCGGCTGGGATCAGGTTGAACTGGATGCATCGGGTGAGGCCGTACCAAACCGGATATGGCAAGCGGGCAATGCGCCTGCTGAGCCAGATGTGGTACCCCACTGGCGGTGGTTTGGCAGCCCCTATAACCCGGCATTACTGCCTAAAATTGAGTTGCTTCACGATGAATTCGATGTGCCACAACTCGGCACCACCCGCCGGATTCATGTGCTGTTGCCCCACGATTATGAACAGACCGGCGACAAGCGGTATCCGGTGTTATACCTGCACGATGGTCAGAACCTCTTTGGTGAAGGAGTCGGCTATGGCAGTTGGGAAATTGACCAGAAAATGGCCCTGTTGGCGGCCCGGCATCACCACGAGGTCATTATCGTCTCTATCGACCATGGAGCCGATGAGCGAATTAGGGAGTTTACCCTGCACCGCACCCGCGCCGGGAAAGGCAAGGGGCAATATTACCTCGATTTTATCAGCAACACACTCAAACCCGTTATCGACAGCACCCTCCGCACCCTGCCCGATGCCGAACATACGGGGATTGGGGGCAGTTCGCTGGGGGGGCTGATCAGCATTTATGCCGGGCTGATGCACCCCGAGGTGTTTGGGCGGGTGCTGGTCTTCTCGCCTTCACTCTGGATTTCGCCCAAGATATACTTCGATGCCATTAAGTTCCAGTCGCCTATACCCATGAAAATCTACGTGTATGGCGGAGAAGCCGAATCGAAGTACATGGTGCCCAACATCGAGCGGTTTAACGACTCGCTGCTGAAACAACACTACGGGGGGCAGCCCATCGACATCTTTCTGGCGGTCGATCCTACGGGCACGCATCAGGAAGTACACTGGAGTCGCGAATTTCCGAAGGCGGTCGAGTGGTTATTTTATTAAATTGCCCCGTTTTTACCGCTATGCATATACACCTTAGTACCCATCCCACGCCCACCGATGCGTTGGTTATCCCGATTCGTAAACCAGTAGCTACAGATTATCTAACTACCCTGGCCGATCAACTAAATCTGCCTATGTCTACACTGGAGCGCGATTTTACCGCTGATCTCCACGAGGTATTACCCCTCTACCAGCCCAACGGAAGCCGAATTATGTTGCTTGGTTTAGGCGAAGAACCCACCGCGTTCGATTGGCTGCGGGCATTCCGTAAACTTTTTTTTGGGCAAAAGAGTAAACTACCCAACCAAGTGTCGGTGGATTTGCGCGGCACCGATGCCGACACGCTCGAAGTAGTGGTGCTGGGTATCCGGGGCGGGGGGTATGACCTCCGACTCTACCAGACCGATAAGGGTGAACCACCCCTATTTTATAGCGATAAAGGCCAATTAACCCTTATCGTTGACGAAGACACGCTGTTCGAAACTGCCTTGGTACGAGCCGAGGCTATTGCCCAAACCCAACAGGAGTTGCTTAACCTGATGAATGCCCCCGCCAGCCATAAAACCCCACAAACGCTGGCGAACTGGGTAGAGCAGTCGGGCAGTCGACACGGCTATGCCGTAACGGTGCTCGATGAGGCTGAACTCCAGCAACAGGGCCTGGGTGCTTTGTTGAGTGTGAGTCGGGGGAGTGCGGTGCCGCCCCGGCTGATTGTGGCTGAGTACAAAGGGCAGGGGCAGAACTTGCCTACAGTTGGCCTGGTCGGCAAGGGCGTAACCTTCGATACGGGCGGGGTTTCGATCAAGCAATCGGCTAATATGCACCTGATGAAGAGTGATATGGGCGGGGCTGCGGCCGTAATGGGCACCCTGGAGGTAGCCGCTAAACTGAACCTGCCTGTTCACCTCATCGGGATTGTTCCCGCCACGGAAAACTCTATTGATGGCCGTTCCACCAAACCCGGCGATGTGGTAACTGCTTACACTGGCAAAACCATCGAAATCATCGACACGGATGCCGAAGGCCGGGTTATTCTGGCCGACGGCCTGGGATACATGGTGCGTAACTACCAGCCCGATGTACTGATTGACCTGGCCACACTGACCGGCAGTATCATTGCCGCCCTGGGATATCAGGCCGCTGGCTTGTTTACCAACAATGATGACCTGGCTGCCCAACTCACCGCTGCCGCCACCCGAACGGGGGAGAAACTCTGGCGGATGCCCCTCTGGGATGCCTACCGCGAAGACATTAAATCGGATGTGGCCGACGTAAAGAATTATAGTGGCAAGCCCCTGGCGGGGTCCATCAGCGCGGCTAAGTTTCTGGAGGTATTTACCGAAGAACACCCCCGCTGGGCACACCTCGATATGGCGGGCATGGCCTTTGCCGATACCGAGTTTGGTCAGCAGAAAAACGCGACAGGCTTTGGCATACGGTTGCTGGTAGATTATTTGCGGAGTTTAGGTTGAGGAAGGAAAAAGGTTTTGTCACAACCCTTTTTCCTTTATCTTGTCATCAGAAAACACCCGCATGTCTGTATGAGCCAGCTATCGTTTTTATGCATTGCCACCTATTTTAAAGGACAGGATTTTCTGCTTG
>JBBQUC010000268.1:0-6056 GCA_038212815.1 Cytophagales bacterium | reverse complement strand
TATCGTCGATGCGCCGGTAAATTACATCTACAATCTGAAATCCTTTGGTCGTACGCATTTTTACGTATCCTCCCGACACCACCAGATCGCGGGCATCGACCAGTTCGACCCCCATCTGCTGAGCCAGGTAGGAGTGTTCAAAATAAGCTGAGTTGTAAATACCCGGTGTCAATACCACTACCGTGGGGTTAGGGCGGTCGGCAATGAACTGGAGCATCTGCAACAGCCGGGTAGGATAGTCGGATACGGGCCGGACTCCCGTACGGGCCAGCACCTCCGGGAAAGCCTGTTTGGTCAGTTCGCGATTTTCGAGCATGTACGATACCCCCGACGGGCAGCGCAGGTTGTCTTCCAGCACCATAAACTGGCCATCGTCGCCCCGAATCAGGTCGGTGCCGGTAATGTGGCACCAAATACCTTTTGGCGGTTTCAGTCCCAGACAGGGGGTGAGAAAACATTTGCTCGACTCGATCAGATCGCGGGGTACTACGCCGTCGTTCAGAATCCGCTGCTCATTATATACATCGTCGATGAATAGATTGATGGCTTTAATCCGTTGTACTAACCCGGCCTCAAGCCGGTCCCATTCGGCGGCTTCAATAATGCGGGGGATAATGTCGATGGGCATGATCCGCTCCGTTCCTTCCCCTTCTGAATACACGTTGAAGGTAATCCCCATTGCCATGAGTGCCCGCTCGGCTGCGTGTTGCCTGCGGAGCAAATCCTCGCGACTCAGTTGCTCAACCCGCTCATGAAAAGGCACGTAGCCGGTACGCAATTGGCCCGGCTTTGCAAACATTTCATCGAAAAACCCATCGGTTTGGTAATCACCAAACGAAAAATTTGCGGATTTGGACGACTGTGTCTGCTTCATTCCTTTCAATGTTTGCGACTGTTTCATATTACTGAGCAATTATTTATCGGAACAATATATGGCAAAAAGCCCGGATCACCAAAGCCGCTATCTTCGTCACACTTAAAATCAAAATAATCCATAGAGTGTATAGAGTCAGTTTCTGTAACTTTTTTTATCTTTGCTGTCAACTTATACCTCAGCGTTAGCCCACCGGATTTTACTGTTTCACTGCCTTGCTTCGTGTTTCGGCACGTTGCTTATGAAAAATTTTTTACGCCACTGTATTGGGGTTCTCCTACTCTGCCTGCCTGGTCAGCAATTGCTGGCGCAGCACTGGCTTGGCCCGGCTTCTGATAACTACGGTGGCACCAATACCCTCTATCAGCAACCGGCTCAGGTGGCTGACTCCCGCTACCGGGTCTATGTTAATCTGGCCGGATTCGATGCGTACATGCACAACAACTATGTGCGCTACGATAACGACTTTTCACTACTGGGGTATGGGCTAAACATTGTGCCTGCCCGTGACCGCGACCACCGGGGGCGACCTATTTTTGGGCCGCAGAATCTATTGATTCGTACCGATGGCCGGAATAAATTTATTCTGGGCGGGGCCGAGATTCGGGGGCCGAGTGTGATGCTGGGCACCCGCAACGAACGCTGGGGGCTGGCATTTACCACCCGCATACGGGCCGGGGCTAGTTTTGAGGATGTATCTGAACCCATTGCCGAACTGATTCGGAATCTGCTGCCCAAACGACCGAACCTCCCGGCTCCTCACTACGATAACCAGAGTGCCAATGCTAATATCAATGGCATGTTAGAGCTAGCTGCCACGGTTGGGCACGTGGTTCACAACGATGGGCATAATGTCTGGAAAGTGGGGGTTACCGTTAAACGGCTCGTTGGGTTGTATAGCGTTCATGCCAATGTTAAACAGGCCAACCATGAATTAATAGCTGACCCTGACGTTGACAATTATTATCAGTATCCACAGCTAGCCATTCACTCGGCCAATATCGACTATGGGTTTACTAACCAGTCAGCCTATAAGAGTTTTCGGCCTAGTTGGCTGTTTGGGTCGGGCGCGGCCGGGTCAGGTTGGGCCGCCGATGTGGGTGTGGTGTATGAATACCGGCCCCGCCAGTTTCATTACGTTTACCGGGGCAATGACCGATCAGTTGACCGGGCCACCAATAAATACAAGTATCGGCTGTCAGCATCGCTGAGCGATATTGGTGCCCTGCGGTACAACAACCCTACGTTTGTCAGTCAATACACGATTCAGAGTAAGGAGCAGCGGATTGGCAAAACCGCTTTTGCCGGGTCGAAAGATGTGGATGGCTTTTTGGATAAACTCGGCCAAAACCTCGGTTCGGTGGCGGAGCAAAAGCAAACCGCCTTCGATGTTGCCCTGCCTACCGCTCTTAATCTGAGTGCCGATTATAACCTGGATGATAACATTTATGTCAATGCTACGTTGGTACAGCCCTTTTCTGCTTTGACAACAACTGGCCTGCGAATGCCCGCTGTGCTGGCCGTAACGCCCCGCTATGAAAGCCGCCTGCTTACCGTGTCGGTGCCACTCTCGTGGCAAGGCAATTACCATGACCTAACCTATGGGCTGGCCGTGCGGGTGGGGCCAGTCTTTATGGGCACCGATCATATTCCCGGCCTGTTCAATTTTGGTACGCCCAAAGGCATGAATCTCTACGGCGGGGTGTCTATCCCTATTATGTACCGAACGGCCTCCAACCCCACCGCCTGCGACGACCCGTATCGTCGCCGACGCTAACGGGTTTATAGGGTTACGCCAAACCGTTCGCCCAACTCGGCCAGACTATCCAGTACCGGCTGTATGAGGGGAATTCCTTCCGCTAATCGGTGGGCTTCCATGGCCCGCTCCGGGTCGCCGGGAATCAGCACCTGTTGGCCTGGTATAGCCCGCGCTTGCCGGAACCGCTGAATCCACCCATCCATGTGTTGCTTGAACTCATCGGCAGGCCGAAACGCGTCAATGCGCATGGCCCCAAAAAAATGCCCTGTGCCTTCGCCCACGCCTTCATTGGCCGCCATAAACCCTGCCGTAGCGAAGGGTGGCACCCAGGGGCCATAATTCGCTCCCGACAAGACCCCCGAAAAAATATCGACAATAGCCCCCAGTCCATACCCTTTGTGCGATCCATGCTCCCGGTCGGAGCCGAGGGGCAGCAGGGCACCTCCGTTTTTAATGGCGTGAGCATCGGTGGTTGGGGCACCCTTGGCATCCTGTGCCCAGCCGGTCGGAATGCTCTGCCCTTTGCGCTGTAAGATTTCCAGTTTGCCGTAGGCCACTGCCGTCGAAGCAAAATCGGCCAGAAAGGTAGGCTCAGTCAGGGCCGGCACAGCCACGGCAATGGGGTTGGTGCCCAACATTTTCTCGAGCGAGAAGGTAGGGGCTACCAGCGGGGCCGCGTGGGTCATAGCCTGCCCAATCATGTCGTGTTCGGTAGCTAGCAGGGCATGATACCCGGCAATGCCAAAATGGTTGGAGTTGCGAACCGCCACCCAGCCCGTGCCCGCCACCCGCGCTTTCTCAATGGCCACCCGCATGGCCCAGGGGCCAACCACCAGGCCCAGTCCCCGGTCGCCATCCACAACGGCAGTAGAAGGCGTTTCATGAACAACCCGAATGGCTGGAGTGGGGTTTACCCGGCCTAGGTCAGACAGCCGTACGTAGCCAGGCAAACGGGCAACTCCGTGAGAGTCAACCCCCCGCAGGTCGGCACTAACCAGCACATCGGCAGCCAGGCGGGCATCGGCATCGGGGCAACCGAGGGCCAAAAAGATTTTTTCGGTAAACTGGCGAAGGGTAGCAGCATCAATCATATCGCAAAAATAGCCCCAGCGCCTGTTTTTTTGTTATCTATGCACCGAATCTGACTCATCCTATGCGCCAACTGCTTTTCTTCTTCCTGGTATCGAGCGTCAGCACCCGGCTGGCAACGGCCCAGGTTCAGCCCACAGTTACCCTGGCGGCTCCACCCGCCGATAGCCTCAACCGTCCCCGAACTCATTATTTGGCCCTCGATGTGCAGGGTCTCTTTAAAACCAGGCGGTATCGGTATTACGTGGGTGAACCCATGCGGTTCCGGGCGCGGGGAGAACGGTATAATGCGCTGCTCTACGCCGTTACCGACAGTACGTTTTCTATTCTCCAGACCAACGAGGTTATGAACCGCTCAGAGGCTATCAATTTCCGGCCCGGCGAGGTGCAGACTATTTACCGCTCCCGACGAATTGCGTGGCTCACGGCAGGCTCAGTAGCTTTCCCGATTGCGGGGCTGACCTACATCATTGCCGACTACGTAAACCCACGTGATCTGGCTGGCAACGGACGGTATATTTTCGATCCACACTCACTCATTCCGGGGGGTGCGCTCATTGCCCTCGGCGCGGCTGGATATGCCCTCAGCCGCCCGCATTATACCCTCAACAAAAAGCATCAGTTGCGCATTTTGTGGGTGTATTAGCAACCGGGCAACTGGATACTTTTTAGGGCTTCGGCCTTTTTTCATTAATTTGCAGGGCTTATCAACCCTACCTGCTGTTGACTACTGTCTTGTTAACCCCATCTATAGCCTCCGTTCAGGCTACCATTCCGTTAGCCTCTTCAAAAAGCGAAAGCAACCGCGCCCTCATTATCGACGCGCTGACGGACTTCCGCTGCGCCCTCACTAATCTCGCGTCGGCCCGCGATACGCAAACCATGATTCGGTTGCTGCACAGCCCCGACCCGGTGGCTGATGTACTGGATGCGGGGACAACCATGCGGTTTCTGACGGCTTACTTTGCCGCTACGGGTCAGTCTAAAACAATGACCGGCACCCCGCGTATGTGTGAGCGACCCATTGGTCTGCTGGCCGACGCATTGCGTTTGCTGGGAGCCAGCATTACTTACCTCAATAACGACGGTTACCCCCCGCTCCAGATTGGCAGTTTCACCCCATCAGGTGCCGACCAACTCCCCATTCGGGGCGATGTGAGCAGCCAGTACATATCGGCCTTACTGATGATTGGCCCTACCCTACCCCACGGACTCACCCTCACATTGACGGGGGCCGTTGGCTCGCGCCCATACATTGAGATGACCATTGCCCAGATGCGGCACTTTGGGGCGCAGGTCGATACCGACTGGACAGCCAATCGGCTGACGGTTCACCCTACTCCCTACACCCCACAACCCTACGCCATCGAGTCTGACTGGTCGGGGGCGAGTTACTGGTACAGTGTGGTGGCCCTGAGCAACGACCCAGCTACCGACATTACCCTGCTGGGGGTAAAAGCGCAATCTTTACAGGGCGATGCCGCCATTGCCGAGATTATGCGCCCACTGGGCGTGCATAGCGAATTTACGGAGCAGGGCGTGCGGCTAACCAAACAACCTGCCGAGCCAGACCTGACCTGGGATTTTACCCATTGCCCCGATTTGGCACAGACGGTAGCCGTTTGCGCGGCAGTAAAGGGGATTCCGCTGACGCTCACGGGAATTGAAAGCCTAAAAATCAAGGAAACGGATCGCATTGCCGCCCTTCAGACCGAACTCCCCAAAATTGGGAGCGAACTGGTTGAACTGGAAACCAATACCCGCTACAGCGTTCGTCCGCTGGCGGCTGAGCGGTGGGGGATACCGGTGGGGCAAGTTCCACAGATTGCGACTTACGACGACCACCGAATGGCGATGGCCTTTGCCCCTGTAGCCATGCAGCGGGCCGTAGTGATTGAGGAGCCGGGGGTAGTGGCTAAGTCATACCCGTCTTTTTGGGACGACATGGCACGGGTGGCTACGGTTACATTGCTGTAGGCATCCCGAACTTTAGCCCGGTTGAATCCAAACAGGAAAGGCCACACCTGTACAGATGTGGCCTTTCCTGTTGCAGCCCTGCTGCCACTGGTTAATAATTCCGCTCTTTGCTCACCAGCCACTTGCCCGTAATATAGGCTGCTAGCAGCAGCACAACGTAGAAAGCCAGGGTAGCAACGGTTGTTATTGTATCGTGATCCATGATTGTTATCTGGTTTTATCGTGCAAAAGTAAGGAGTCGTTCGCCAATCACAAAACGCCCTTTGTGCTGGGTAAGTTTTCCATCTCGGCTAAATTCCGCTGAACGGCCATTTTTATGGCTTTGGCAAAGGCTTTAAAGATGGCTTCAATCTTATG
>JBBQUC010000267.1:0-6057 GCA_038212815.1 Cytophagales bacterium | reverse complement strand
TGCCACCATTCGCAAGCTTGCTCTTCAAGCCTTGCATCGTATGAAAGACAAAGAAAGTATTAAGAGTCGGCGGAAGTTAGCGGGTTGGGATAACAATTATTTGCTTAAAGTCCTAACCGCTATTTAAATGCGTTTAACCTGCTGATTAAAGGAAGAGGTCTATCAGCATAATCAACTTCTGTAATCGGGATTGATAAACCGTCGCGCTTTACCTGACTGGTAATCATCACTAAGAGATAATCACCCGTTTGGTTAATCGTCTGATTTGATAATACTAATGCAGGACGCTTCTTTGTCTGCGATACATCCGTAAACGGGAAATCAACGACAACTATATCTCCCTGCTGATAGGTAGCATTTAACATCATAGCAATGTATCCCAACGTTGGTCTTCCGCACTATTCCACTCTTCAGCCAGAGCATATTGCGCCAATAACGAAACCTCGTCAGGAGCAGGGATGCGCCGGATATATTCTACTCCATCCATTTCCCGCAGCATCTGCTCTATTTTATCCCGCTTATCGTCGTCACGAACTGTAATGAGTAGTGTTTCCATGTGCCAGTACTATAGGTCTCTTTATAACACCAAACCGTCTGCTAAAGTATGAATTTATCCGAATTTTCCGTTAAAAACTGGCAGTTTATGCTGGTGCTGTTCGTTGCCGTAGTGGCCCTGGGGGTTAACTCGCTGCTGAACATGCCCCGGGGCGAAGACCCTGAATTTACGGCCCCCAACTACGCCGTGGTGATTGTGTATCCCGGCACTGATGCTCTCGATATGGAAAACCTGGTGGCCGACCCCGCCGAAGCCCGGTTCAATGCCCTCGATGATATAAAGCGCGTTATTACTAACATCGATGATGGTCTCACGGTGCTTCGCATCGAGTACGACTATGGGGTTGACCCCGATGAAAAATACCAGGAGATTATCCGCGAAACCAACGCGCTGCGGGCGCAGTTACCTGCTGATATTTTCAACATCGAAATTCGTAAGTTCTCGCCCACCGACGTAAATATTGTGCAGGTAGCCTTACAGTCGGAGGTGGCTTCAGATAAGGAATTGGGCCATTGGGCCGACAACCTGAAAAAGCGGCTTGAAAAAGTAAAAAGCCTGAAGAATGCCAAAGACTGGGGTTACCCGGCCAGCACAGTGCGAGTGTCGCTGAACATCGAGAAAATGGCACAGCAGGGCATTGCCGTAAACCGGGTGTTGGGGGCACTACAGGCCGAAAACGTGACCATTCCGGGCGGGAGTATTCAGGCGGGCACCCGCAAATTCAATATCAAAACGGTGGGTGATTATCAATCGCTCGACGATATTCGGAACACCATTGTGGCCACCAACGGGCAGAAAAGTGTTCCGCTGCGCGATGTAGCCGATGTGAACTTCAACTACGAAGAAGAAACCCACATTACCCGGCTCAACGGCCACCGCTCAGTGCTGGTGACGGCGGGGCAGAAAGAAGGCGAAAACATCGATAAAGTAGGGCAACAGGTGAACCCCGTTATTGAAGAATTTGCCAAAACCCTGCCCGCACATATCAAACTGGTCAAGAACTTCGATCAGGCCGCCAGCGTACGGAAACGGCTGTCGCACTTTGCGCAGGACTTTGGCATTGCCATTCTGCTGGTATCACTCACCCTGCTCCCACTGGGTTTCCGGGCGGCTGTAGTGGTGATGATATCCATTCCGCTCTCGCTGGCCATTGGCTTGGCCGGGCTGAATTTTTTGGGGTATAGCATTAACCAGTTGAGCATCGTCGGCCTGATCGTTGCCCTCGGTATTCTGGTCGATGACTCCATTGTGGTGGTGGAGAACATTGAGCGGTATCTGCGCGACGGGTTTTCTAAACGCGATGCGGCCATTAAAGCCACCAAACAGATTACCCTGGCCGTTATTGGCTGCACCGTCACGCTCATTCTGGCGTTTTTGCCACTGTTGTTTCTGCCCGAAGCCTCCGGCGATTTCATCCGGTCACTGCCCATGGCCGTGGTGACCACCATTCTGGCCTCGCTGCTGGTATCGCTCACCATTGTGCCGTTTTTATCGAGCCGGATTCTGAAAGAGTCACACAATCCAGCCGGTAATATCTTCATGCGGGGGCTGAAACGCATCATCAGCGGGTCATACAGTCGGCTGTTGTACTGGGGATTACGGCATCCAGTGGTTACTTTATTGCTGGCTCTGGTGCTGTTTGTAGGGGCCTTGGGTCTGTTCAAAACGGTTGGTTTTGCCCTCTTTCCCGCTTCCGAAAAACCGCAGTTTCTGATCAATATTGAAACCGGTGAGGGCAGCAGCCTAAGCGAAACCAACCGCGTAGCCCGCTACGTAGAGAAAGAGGTGCTGCGTGAGCCAGACGTGAAATATGCCACCACTAACGTAGGTAAGGGCAACCCCCGGATTTATTATAACGTGATTCAGCGGAATGAGTCAACCAATTTTGCGCAGTTGTTTGTGCAACTCAACGACGTTGAACCCGCCGAGAAAGAGCGACTCATCGACCGGTTCCGCGACCAGTTTATGGGGTATCCCAACGCCCGGATCGAGGTAAAAGATTTCCAGCAAGGCCCCGACCAGGAGGCTCCGGTAGCCATTCGGGTGTTTGGCGAGAACCTCGATACCCTCCGTACGGTCGCTTTTCGGGTTGAGCAGGTGCTGAAAACCACCCCCGGCCTGATTTACATCACGAATCCGCTGGCCACCCGTAAAACCGACCTGCGGGTAAAGATCAACAAAGAAAAAGCCGGGCTGTTGGGTATCTCCATCGCGGATGTAAACCGCACTATCCGGCTGGCGGTGGCGGGGCTGAACATCGGGAAGTTTAAAGATGAGCAGGGTGACGATTATACTATTAACGTAACAGCAGGCTCAGATCAACTGCCTAAAGGGCGCGTGGCCGACCAAAGTGCCTTGAACAACCTGTATGTAAATACGCTGGCTGGAGGAGCCATTCCGCTGCGCCAGATTGCCGACCTCCAGTTTGAGACAACAACCAGTCAAATTCGGCATTACGACAAAGACCGGTACGTGACCGTAACGGCTTTTGTCAAGACGGGTTACCTGGTGGACAATGTGTATAACGAGGTACTGAAAAAGCTCGATACCACCGCTTTCCCAAAAGGGTTCAGCTACAAAGCGGCTGGCGAGTTGGAGAGCCGCGAACGATCTTTTGGCGGTCTGGGTACCATTATTCTCATCACGGCATTCGGGTTTTTGGCAGTACTGGTGCTGGAGTTTGGCACTTTTAAAAGCTCACTAATTGTCTTATCGGTGATACCGCTGGGGGTGATTGGGGCAATTCTCGCGCTGCTCATCACCGGTAACCCGTTCTCGTTTGTGGCCATCATCGGACTGATCGCGCTCATCGGGATCGAGGTCAAAAACTCCATTCTGCTGGTCGATTTCACCAACCAACTCCGGGCCGAGGGTATGCCCCTGATCGAAGCCATTCAGGAAGCGGGCGAAATCCGGTTTGTACCCATTGTGCTGACCTCGCTCACGGCTATCGGCGGGTTAACTCCAATGGCTATCGAGAACAACCCCTTGTATAGCCCACTAGCCTGGGTACTCATCGGCGGGTTGATCTCCAGCACCTTACTCTCGCGGATTGTTACCCCGGTGGTGTATAAACTGCTGCCACCGAGGGTAGTGCTGAAACAGGTGGAGGAGGTGGAGATGGTATAAGCGAAGGGTATACCACATGCATTGTTTGAAATTCGTAATTTTTGGATTGAACTTTATTATAGGTTCCTTTGATAATCAACTACTTTTGTGGTGTGAATCATAAGGTAAACAAATAAATGAGCGCAATTTACTGTAAAATAGGTCTGTTTCTGATACTGCTGATGCCTGCCTGTAGTGCTGCTGCTCAACAAATCGATAGTCCAAAACCTGTTACTCATTTTGCGGGAAACATCAGCTTAACCAACAATGGTATCTCCATAATACCAACGTTTATGCTGGGAAAACCCGCGCTGCTGTTCGATTTATCCATTGGCGGTTCTAAACTTCGCTTTGACCCTATGCTGCGGTTTGGAACCGATGGCAAACCCTGGTCTTTTGTATTCTGGTGGCGATATAAACTGGTGAATACCAAACGATTTTCGCTGGGTGTAGGCGCACATCCGGCGTTTTCTTTTGTCAGAGTGCAGATGACTACTAACGGTACGACCAACGAGAAAATCGTGGCCCAACGCTTTGTTGCCGCTGAAATCGCGCCTGCTTACAAACTAACTCCAGCCGTCAGCGTCGGTATATACTACCTCAATGGGCATGGCCTCGACCGGGGTACTATCCAGCAAACGCATTTTCTGGCGGCTGGTCCCAACTTCTCCAGCATCGGGCTTGGGCAACACCTGTTCTTACGGCTAAACCCACAGTTGTATTACCTGCAAATAGACCAGCATAGTGGCTATTACGTGACCGCCACTGCTGCCTTATGCAAACGTGGTTTTCCGCTAATGGTGCAGTCTATTGTTAATAAAACCATTCAAAGCGACATTCCTAACAATAACGATTTTGTCTGGAACGTGAGCTTAGTGTATTCGTTCGATAAGCAGTTTGTGCGTAACTAAGGCTCGTATTTGTCGTTGAATTCAGGAAGTGACCCCCTATGGAAAACGTTGAAACCATCGAAGCCTTTTATAAGCGGAAATTTGATGGCCCGGCCTATCGTGGCCCGGCCTATCCCTGGATACCCGAAAATCTTAAACACGAAATCGGGCATTTTAATGTGTTTCAACATGAACCCATTGAACCAGGTAAAACCAAACCGATGCCTTATAAACGGAGGGATTTTTATAAAGTCATGCTGGTGATTGGCGATATAAAAATGAATTACGCCGATAAAGTGGTTACTATCAAAAAACAGGCCCTGTTTTTCTCAAATCCACTGATTCCCTACAACTGTGAAAATCTGGATAGAATCAGAGAAGGGTTTTATTGCATATTCAATCAGCATTTTTTTTATAAGTTTGGCGATTTGAGTCAATATAGTGTCTTTCAACCAACTGGCAATCATGTCTTTGAACTAACGGATGAGCAGGTAGGGCAAATACAGCCCATTTATCAAAAGATGATTGCCGAGATCAATTCGGAGTACATCCATAAATATGATGTATTACGGAATCTGGTGTTTGAACTCCTGCATTTTGCCATGAAAATGCAACCTCAGTCAACCGTTGGAAAGCAGCGCATCAATGCCTCGCAACGCATTGCCACCTTGTTTTTAGAACTGCTGGAGCGGCAGTTTCCGATTGATGAAAACCACCGGCAGATACACTTCCGCTCGGCTTCTGATTTCGCCAGTCAGCTAAACGTTCATGTCAATCACCTAAACCGGGCGGTGAAAGAAACGACTCAGAAAACCACCTCCCAACTCATTGCCGAGCGCGTGTTGCAGGAGTCGAAAATCCTGCTTAAACACAGTGCCTGGAGCGTGTCAGAAATCGCCTACGCGCTAGGGTTTAATGAGGTGACGCACTTTAACAATTTCTTCAAAAAGCACGCCGAGCAAAGCCCACTGAAATTCAGGAATGGGTAAAGCTGATTCGGTTACAAAAACCGTTGGTAAAAACTTATTTCTTCAACCGTTTCAGCGTAAATGGCTCACCCGGTGCCAGTAGGCCAATCCGTTCGGGGTTCACAATGGCTTTGGCCAGCTTTGCAGGGTCGCCATTGAAGGGCGCGAAATCAGGGGCATCAACCGAACCCCAATGGCAAAGCAGCAATAGCGTGTTTGGGTAAGCATTCGCTAGTTTAACGGCTCCCTCAAAGGTGAAGTGCCATTCGCTGTCCGAAAAATCAAAGAGGATAACATCGGGGGTGGGCATGGTCAGGTGGCCTGGTGTCAGGCGGGAGTCGCCCGAAACCACAAATGAATAATGGCGGCAGGGGAGACCTTCCTGCAAAATGAATTGCCGCCGTTTTACGTGCCGTTGGGAAACCCGGCCTTCCAATAATTGTTTTCCGCTATCAGTGAACGGCAGAAAGCTGTCAAAGTGGTTTAGCAGTGGTTCCAGCATCATGGTCTGACAAAACTACCCTTCCCGTTTAAT
>JBBQUC010000266.1:0-6065 GCA_038212815.1 Cytophagales bacterium | reverse complement strand
GCTATTCGGCAGTTCATGGGGTAGACTGCGGGCAGGAAAATGGTGATTCTGGGCGACATGTACGAACTGGGTACGGAGAGCGAAGCGGAACACCGCGCCCTGGGCGAATTGGTCGCAACCGGGCGGTTCGACTGGGTGCTTCTGGCCGGTAAAGACATGAAGTATGCTTTGTCAGCCTTGCCCCAGGCCTATTACTTCCCCGATAAGTTTTCGTTGCATAACTGGATTGTTGACAACCCTGTGACGGATACACACATTCTGGTGAAAGGCTCGCGAGGCATGGGTCTTGAATCGGTGCTACCGTTTCTGTAATTAAACGTTCCCTTACTTTTGCTATCTAACTCCTAAACACAAACAGACACAACCATGAGATCGACACTTGCCACGTTGCTGTTATTGCTAGCCATACATGGGTATTCGCAGCAAACCACTACTACCACTGAGCCACCATTCGAGAAGGAAATTCTGGCGTTCGAAGCGCAGGACCGGCAAACGCCCCCGCCCGCCAATGCTATTTTGTTTGTGGGTAGTTCGTCCATTCGATTCTGGGACAGTCTGCAGGTTGCTTTCCCCGATAAACCCATCATCCGGCGGGGTTTTGGTGGATCGCAAATCAATGATGTAACCCGCTACATCAATCGGATCATTATTCCCTACCGGCCAAAGCAGATCGTATTTTATGCGGGCACCAACGATATTGCCGTTGGGGGCCAAACGGCGGCTCAGGTGTATAACCGCTTTCTAACATTTTATACCGTAGTCCGCCGAATGCTGCCCGGTACCCAGTTTACATTTATCTCCATTGGTCCGGCTCCTAGTCGCCGGAATGATATGACCATCATTGTCGAAGCCAATAAAATGATTAAGAATTACCTGGCCGGGCAACGTAATGCCGCCTACATCGATATTTACTCGGCCATGCTCGACGAGAACGGTCAACCCCGTACCGCCCTGTTCAAAGGCGATAGCCTGCACCTGAATGAATACGGCTACGCCGTTTGGGCCGATAAACTGCGCACCGCCTTGAAGTGAATGTCGATAGGAACACAGGCTAAGCTGTGTTCCTATCAGTCACTAAATCAATAACTTATATGAAAAAGCCCTACCTGTTAGCCTCCTTTATTTTAGTTGCCGCCCAAACATTTGCCCAGCCACTGACCGTCGAAAAAATAATGCAGGAGCCGAAAATCTGGATCGGCACTTCACCCAGTAGCCCGTTCTGGTCAGACGATAGCAAGACGCTATACTTTACCTGGAACCCAACCGCAGCCAAAGGCGACTCGCTCTACAAAATCACCCTGGCCGGGAATCGAACTCCCCAGAAAGTTACACCTGCGGAGCGACGGGCCTTACCCCCGGCCGAAACGGGGCCGGGCAATGCGCCTACCTATAACCGGGCCTTTACCCTGCGGCTTTACGAAAAACAGGGCGATATTTTTCTGTTAAATACCAAAACCAGCCTGACCCGGCAATTGACCAACACCGTCGAGCGCGAAAGCCAGCCCAGTTTTTCGGGCGATGAGCAGCGGGTGACGTTTGTACGTGGTAATAACCTGTTCACCATGAGCCTGTCTACGGGCGAGGTGGTGCAGTTGACCAACGTTGACCTGGGTAGCAAAAAAGCGGAGGCTAAACCCAACGACCAGGAAAACTGGCTCAAGCGCGATCAGGTGTCTCTGTTTGAGGTACTGCGCGACCGGAAGGCTAACCGCGAGGAGGCTGAGCGGATCACCAAAGCTGACCAGCCCAAACGGCCCAAACCGGTTTATACCGAAGGGCGTACGCTAACCAACTTCACTTTCAGCCCAAGCGGGCAGTTTGCCACTTTTGTGCTGGTTAAGCCTGCCGCTGGAGCCAAAGCCACTATTGTACCCAGCTACGTAACCGAGTCTGGGTTTACCGAAGACCTCCCTGCCCGCACTAAAGTGGGCGCACCCCTCACAGCAGGTGAATTTTATGTGTATGACGTACAGCGGGATACGGCCCTGGCTATATCCCTAAAAGACTTGCCGGGCATTCGCGATAAACCCGATTACCTGATGCCTGCCGCCGTAACTAGTGGAACGACAACCGTTGCTGGTCGGAGTACCCCCGCCAGTGCCGAGAAAACAGCTACCGATACGACAAAAGCGACCAACCGACTAGCAAAGCCTGCCTTTCGGTCAGTGAGTGTAAGCGGCCCTGTCTGGTCGGACAATGGCCGGTATGGGGTGGTAGTGGTGCGGGCGTTAGACAATAAAGACCGCTGGATTATGCTGCTCGACCCAATCACCTCACCAACCCCAACACTAACCCTGCTGGATCGGCAGCGCGACGAAGCCTGGATTGGTGGGCCGGGGGTAGGATTTGGCACAGGTACATTGGGGTGGCTTGATACCCAGAGCATTTATTTTCAGTCGGAGGCTACGGGCTATTCGCATCTGTACAGCCTCAACGTGGTGACTGGACAGAAAACTGCCCTCACCCAGGGCAATTTCGAGGTGCAGCAGGTACAACTCTCGCGAGATAAGAAAACGTTCTACCTCACCACCAACGAAGTTCACCCCGGCGAGCAGCATTTCTACCACATGGCCGTAACGGGTGGTAGCCGTACCCGGCTCACCACTCAAACCGGTGCCAACGATGTGACCCTCTCGCCCGACGGAACCCAACTGGTAAACCGCCATTCAGCCAGCAACCAGCCGTGGGAATTGTATTTACTGCCGAATACACACTTGGCTACCGAGACTGTACGGAAAGGGAAAGCATATGCCCGGTCGGCTCAGCACTGGCCTGAGCCGATCCGATTGACCAATTCGCAAACAGACTCGTTTAAGGCTTACCCCTGGCGCGAGCCGATGCTGGTGACCTTACCCGCCCGCGATGGGCAGCCCGTGTATGCCCGGCTGTATAAGCCTGTCAGCCCAAACGGCAAGGCGGTGGTGTTTGTGCATGGGGCGGGGTATCTGCAAAATGCCCATAAGTGGTGGAGCCAGTATTTCCGGGAGTATATGTTTCATAACCTACTGGCCGATAAGGGCTATACTGTGCTTGATATCGACTATCGGGGCAGTGCGGGCTATGGACGCAACTGGCGCACGGGAATTTACCGCTTCATGGGCGGGAAAGACCTTACTGACCAGGTGGATGCGGCTGAGTGGCTGGTCAAAAACCACGGCATCGACCCGAAACGCATCGGTATTTATGGCGGATCATATGGCGGTTTTATTACCCTGATGGCCATGTTCACCACCCCCGATGTGTTTAAGGCGGGGGCTGCCCTGCGTCCTGTAACCGACTGGGCAGCCTATAATCATGGCTATACGGCCAATATACTGAACGAACCCTATACCGATACGCTGGCCTACCGTCGCTCATCGCCCATTTACCACGCTGCCGGGCTAAAAGGGCATCTGCTTATTTGCCACGGCATGGTTGATGTGAACGTGCATTTTCAGGATGCGGTACGGCTGGCCCAGCGGCTCATCGAACTCAAAAAGGAGAATTGGGAACTGGCGGCTTACCCCATGGAAGACCACGGATTTGTGGAACCATCCAGTTGGATGGACGAGTACAAACGAATCCTGAAACTATTTGAAGAGCGATTGTAGAATGGCTTCGGGGTCAAGACTATCCTCCTGAACCAGTTGTGGGGCCGACTCAGCCATACTCGCCTTACCTATAAGCCGGTGCAGTTTGGCGCTACCAACCTTAGCCTGATCGGTGGATGTTGGGTATAAGCGGGGCAGCAGAAACTGGATAAAAAATTGGGTTAGGCTTAGCAGCACCACTACCTGAATCAGGGTCATCAGGTAGCCATGCAACTGGATGGGTGTTTGCATAATAACAAATGGAAACGTAACGGCTGGAGGGTGGGTAAGCCCTGTAAGGCTCATAATGAGCAGGGATACTAAAATAACCCCCAACATGGTGAAGGCATTGAAGCCCATAAACACGCTGGCCAACAGGCCCAGATTGCCCACTAATAAATAGCTAAACAACACGTTGCGAGGGTGGGCATTGGCACTGCTGGGATTGCTCATGATGAGAATGCACGAAGCCGAGAGGGGCGCAATGGCCAGATAACTCGCTGCCGGTACCGACAGCAGGAACAGAACCTCGATGGTGAGGGCGCACATTGCCCACTGTAGCAACTTCTGAACCATAAACTACAGGGTTACCAGTTCGGGCATGGGTTTTGGCAACCGCGCCATGCGCCAGAAGAATAAAAATCCACCAATCACCACGGTTGCGCTCAACAGCAGTGTGCTTATGGGTGGTCGTAGTACCGCCAATGCACCTACATACTGCACAACTGTTGTGACATAAAGTATGTTGGCAATGGCCTGACGGGAGAAAAAATTAATGATATAGGCACCAAATGGAGCCATCAGAATGGCTACGGGTAATGCACACAACCAGTAATTGAAGGCCACTGGCTGAAAATCCTGTACGACAAATACATGTAGGCCAAACCCAATCAGAGTATGAATGGTCATGATAATGACCGAGGTAGGCGTAGCTACTTTTTCGCTCAGGCGGTAGTGGAGCGTAAAGAGACAAAAGGTGAAAATATTGATGCCATCGCCGAAGATAGCCGCAATGATACCACCGATAAATCCGAACAGAACAATCCGCAGGGTATCGGTGGTAGCCAGTACGGGCAGTTGGGCCAGTACTTTCCGGCCCGTGTTGCGGTTGGATAAGAACAGCGCAAAGGCAAAACTGAGCCAGAGCGAAACAAAAAATATTTTGGTCATTGGGCCACTGATGAGCGGTACTACCAAAAACGTACCCAGTAACAGCCCTGGAATACCGCCAATAGTGACCGTACGAATGGCCCGCCAGTCAACCCGGATTTTTAGCCCGATAATGAGCAAACTGGCTGAGGTCATGCCAATAGACTGAATAGCGAATGAAAAATTACGCCCTACCGGGGGCGGCAGGTGCAGAATAAACGTAAATACCGGAAAGGCAACGGCTCCACCCCCCTCGGAGGTAGCTCCGCCGATGAACGAGCCAAACACCATTGTCAGGGCCGACATCCAGTACGTTTTGTAAAGAGCAAATCCGTTTTGAGTGCTCATATAGATAAGCCATATTGGAATAACAAGCAGAAAGAAAGCGATGTAGAGCAGCGGTATTTTTTTCATGAGCGATGGAGTAGCTAAAACCGTACCTGAACACACGTCTATTTTCATGCCAAACTCGGTTTGTCAAACAACACAGTAGGAGTTGAGTTATACTACCAAATGTTAAACCAAGCAATCAGCGATTATGAAAAAGATCATGCTCCTGGCCGCTTTTGTAGCGGCTACGTTCACCTACACTAATGCCCAAACCACGGGCGAACGCGCTAAAGAAACCACCAAACAGGCGGGCCGCACGGTTGGGGCTGCCGGTCGGAAAGTAGGCCGCGAAACCAGCGAGATGGCCCACGATGCAAAAATGAAAGGCAAAGAGGTTGGTAAAGATGTGGCCGCTACATCGCGCCGGGCAGCCCGTAAAACCAAACATGCCACCGACCGGACGCTGGATAAAGCCGACCGGGGTATGAAAAAAGCCGAGCGCAAATTAAATAACTCGTAGGTAGTCGATACTCATTTAGTAATGGCACAGTCCTAACCAGAAACCCTGGTGGCTGTGCCATTACTTTTGGGGCTACTTGAAAACCTGCCCGAAAAGCCCTATTTTCGTGGCATGACAAATCCCGTTTCAGTACTGCTCTTTGGGATCACCAAAGATATTGTGGGGCAATCGTCGCTGGTACTTCCTCTGCCCGATGGTGGGCGGGTAGCCGATTTACTGGCTATTCTGCATCAGCAATACCCCCGCCTGGGGGGTATCAAATCGCTGCTGGTGGCGGTGAACAGTGAATATGCAGAGACGGATACCCTACTTTCTCCCACCGACGAAATTGCCCTGATTCCGCCAGTCAGTGGAGGCTAAGAGCGTGTTGGGGAATTTGAGAAAGGCTGAGAGTCGTGTCAACTTTGTTGTGACCAAACGACAAAGCAATGACCAAACAGTGGCAACCACTGACCGACTCTCAATGGGCTGCAATTTCGCCCTTTTTCAATCTTAAA
>JBBQUC010000265.1:0-6066 GCA_038212815.1 Cytophagales bacterium | reverse complement strand
GATTTATGATTCTGAACAAACCCGGTATCAGTTGCAACTACAGGTCGAGAACGAACAACTCCGCCAGGAACTGGCTGTCGATAACACTAAGGCTAGGTGAGGCTTAAACGAGTTGTCGGGCATTTGAAAATTCACCTCAATAATTTCACCCTGAGTAACACTATACCTCATTGACCCGAGATGATTTAGCTTGAATCCGATGGCTACGCTGGGCGATATGATGCCGATAATCAGCTGCCGTTAATTCGTCAAGATAGGCATAAGATGACTCTGATGACAAATCAGCAAGTATTAACAAAGCCTCAATCTGGCTAAGCAACTCAGGATTTTCGGTGTCAATCGTTATCGTTTCCATGTCTTATGTTGGTTTCAGGACTAACTATTCGTGCAAATCTATTCAGTATTGCTTGTAAACAAGAATACGGACTAAAAAATTGCCACTGCTGGGTAGCCGGTCGTGTTCTGAAGCAGAACGGTAATTTCAGGGGTAATAACGCTTTTGGATAGTAGCATCGCTTCTGACTTCATGAAATCACTCGTTCTTACAGGCTGCCTTGGGTTACTCTCGCTCTTGTCGGTGTCGGCGCAGCCATCTCCGAAACCGGGGCAATGGCAAACGCTGTTTAACGGCACCGATTTAACCGGCTGGGAGACCTACCTCGACAGTCCTTATACCGCCGATAAATCAGTCAAAGCCGCCCCCATTGGCCTCAACAACGACCCTAATCATGTTTTCTCGGTGGTAACAACCGACGGTAAACCCGCACTACGCATTTCAGGCGAGACGTTTGGCGGCATCAACACCCTGGCCGATTTCGAGAATTATCACCTCCGGCTCGAATTCAAATGGGGTACGCAGCAGTGGGCACCCAAACTCGGTCAGCCCCGCGATAGTGGCCTGCTCTACCACAGCGTTGGGGCGCATGGCACGCCCATGCTCTGGATGGAATCGTTTGAATACCAGATTCAGGAGGGCGATTGTGGCGATTACTGGGGGGTGATGGAGGTGGTAACCGACATACCCGCCCGCAAAAATGAGAAAGGGAAATACGTGTATCAGCCCGGTGCGCCCCTCGTTACCTTTCAGGACAAAACCCCCAATGGTCGGTCGTGCCTCAAATACCCTAACCCCGAAAAACCATCGGGCCAATGGAATGTGGTGGAGCTGTATTGCGTAGGCGATACCTGCCTGCACGTGCTGAATGGCACTGTCAACATGATGCTAACCCACACGCGGCACCTGGTCGATGGACAGAGTAAACCGCTCACCAAAGGCAAAATTCAGCTTCAATCCGAAGGAGCTGAGGTCTTTTATCGCAACATTCAGGTGCAACCCATCAGCCGGTTACCCGTATTTGGTAAGTAGTCATTTATTGTCATTATTGGTCATTGGGTTGTCATTCATAGCTACGAAATTGACTATTAATCAATGACAATTCAATGACTATCTAATGACAATTCAATGACAACCTAATGACAATAAATTTAACCAACCAGCTTATGTACGCTAAATTCCCCCTTTTCCTCTGGATGGGCTTGCTTGCCAGCCTCTCCCCCCAACCCGCTCAGTCACAAGCCAAAAACATCGGTGTATTCGATGGGCAAACCGATATTGGCCCTGTGCTACACCCCGGTTCGGGCGTATTTACCCCAACCCGGCAGACGTATGCCCTCAGCGCGGCCGGTACGAATATCTGGGGCACTGCCGACGAATTTCATTTTCTGTGGAAGCGGCTCAAAGGCGATTTTATTGTTTACACGCGGGGCAATTTCGTGGGTAAAGGAACCGACCCCCATCGTAAAATGGGGTGGATGGCCCGCAGTAGCCTGGAAGCTACGTCAGCTCACATCAGCGCGGCTGTGCATGGCGACGGGCTTACCTCGCTGCAATTTCGGCGCACCACCGGAGCCGCCACCGAAGAAAACCGCTCTACGCTGACGGGTGCCGATATTATCCAGCTCGAACGGCGGGGCAACACCTACACCATGCGCGTAGCCAAATTCGGCGAACCGTTCCAGGTTCGGGAGGTGGCCGACATGAACCTGGGCGACGAGGTGTATGTAGGGCTGTTTCTGAGTGCGCACAACAAAGATGTGGTGGAGCAGGCTGTGGTTAGCGATGTTCGCCTGACCATACCCGTTGCCCCCGATGTGCCCGCTGGCCGAATGGATTTAGGCAGTCGGCTGGAGGTGATGGACATTGCTACGGGCAAACGCGAGGTCATTTTTACGGCTCCCAATTCCATTCAGGCTCCCAACTGGACTCCCAATGGTAAAACCCTGCTCTACAACAGCGCAGGGCTGATGTACACCTTCGATCTGGCTAGTCGCCGGGCTACCGTGCTAAACACGGGCGAGGTGAAGAACAATAACAACGACCATGTGATTGCATTTGGGGGTAAGATGCTCGGCCTCAGCAGTGGGGTTAAAGACCTCGGCGGATCAATCATTTACACCGTACCGATTGGGGGCGGCAAACCCACCCAAATCACCCCAAAAGGCCCCTCGTATCTGCACGGCTGGTCGCCGGATGGCAAAGACCTGGTGTTTTGCGGGTCGCGGAACAACGAGTATGATGTGTATAAAGTACCGGCTGCGGGTGGCCCCGAAATCAGGCTGACCGATACCAAAGGGCTTGACGATGGCCCGGAGTATTCGCCCGATGGGAAGTTTATTTATTTTAACTCCAATCGCACCGGCACTATGCAAATCTGGCGGATGAAACCCGATGGTAGCCAGCAGGAAGCCGTTACCGACGGCGAGTTCCACGACTGGTTTGCCCATATTTCGCCCGATGGCAAGTGGATGGTGTTTCTGTCCTTTCTGAAGGAAGAAGTTACGGCGGGCGACCATCCAGCCTACAAGCATGTGTATATTCGGCTGATGCCAACAGCGGGTGGCAAACCCACCGTGATTGCGTACCTCTATGGCGGGCAAGGCTCCATCAATACCCCCTCGTGGTCGCCCGACAGCAAGCGGATCGCCTTTGTGAGTAATACCGATGCCCGCGTTATCAGCCCTGCCGACATAACCGGTAAATAACGCGCCGGATACTCATTTACCCATACTCAAATCGTTACTTTTTTTTCAGATGCAATACCGAAAACTAGGCAATTCCGATCTCGACGTTTCCGTAATCACCTTTGGTGCCTGGGCAGCCGGTGGCTGGATGTGGGGAGGAACTGAACGCAGTGAAGCCATCTACGCCATTCAAGCCTCGTATGCAGCAGGCGTAACGGCCATAGATACAGCCCCAGTATATGGGCAGGGTCTGAGCGAAGAAATTGTGGGGGAAGCCATTCGGGATATTCCCCGTAACAACATTCAGCTACTCACTAAATATGGCCTGCGGTGGGATATAGTAAAGGGAAACCTGTCGATGAAGAGCAGGAATAACGCAGGTGAACCCATCGAGATTTATCGGTATGCCGGTAAAGAGAGTATCATCAAGGAGTGCGAAGACAGCCTGAAACGCCTGGGAACCGATTACATCGACCTATACCAGATTCACTGGCCCGACGTGACCACGCCCATCCAGGAAACGATGGAAGCCGTTTCGCGCCTGATCGAGCAGGGAAAAGTACGGTATGCCGGGGTGTGCAACTACAACGCTGAGTTACTGGCCGAAGCCAGTAAGTCTATAAATCTGGTGGCTAATCAGGTGCCTTATAGTATGGTTAAGCGCGATATTGAGCAGGAAACAACCCCCTATTGCCTGGCACATAATCTGGCTATTCTGGCTTATAGCCCCCTGGAGCGCGGCCTGCTGACGGGGAAAATGAAACCTGGCCATCAATTTGCACCCGACGATCACCGGGCCACTTTGCATTTTTTTAAGGACGAAAACCTGACACGAGTGAATGTATTTCTCCGGAAGATTGCTCCGCTGGCGGCTGACAAAAACGCTACCATAGGTCAACTGGTCTTGAAATGGACACTCGAACAACCCGGTATTACCATTGCGCTGGTGGGCGCACGGGATGCCAAACAAGCCCTGGAGAATGCCGCTGCCGCCCAGATAACGCTGACCACTACAGACTTGGCTTTTATTAGCAGTCAGTTGGCAGACCTGGAGTTGGTAAAATAAGGACTGCCGTTGAGACATCTTTCTCGGCTTAGAAGTCATTTGTTTGTCAAACCCACCCAATCCCCGTAATTTCGGGGCTTTATCAGTACGACAAACCATATGACGGAAGTACCGAAAGACTCTTCGGAGAAAAGTCTGAACTTTATTGAGCAATTTGTTGACGATGATATACGGGCCGGTAAAAATGGGGGGCGTATCCATACTCGCTTTCCGCCCGAACCCAATGGCTACCTCCACATTGGCCATGCCAAATCGATATGCCTGAATTTTGGCCTCGCCGATCAATACGGTGGTCAGACTAATCTCCGGTTCGACGATACCAACCCCGTTACTGAAGATACTGAATACGTTGACTCGATTAAGGCCGACGTGCGGTGGCTGGGTTTCGAGTGGGAGAATGAATTTTATGCCTCGGATTACTTCGAGCAACTCTATGAATTTGCCCAGACACTGATTCGCAAGGGTCTGGCCTACGTGGACGACTCGACCGCCGAAGAAATTGCTGCCCGCAAAGGAACCCCCACCGAGCCTGGGCGCATGAGCCAATACCGCGACCGTACCGTCGATGAAAACCTCGACCTGTTCAGTCGGATGCGGGCGGGCGAATACCCCGACGGAGCCAAAGTGCTGCGGGCCAAAGTGGATATGGCCGCGCCGAACATGCAACTGCGCGACCCCATTATTTACCGGATCAAACACGCGCATCACCACCGCACAGGCGATACCTGGTGCATTTATCCCATGTACGATTTTGCACACGGGCAGTCGGACGCTATCGAACACATTACCCACTCGCTCTGTACGCTGGAGTTTGAGGTACACCGGCCTCTATACGACTGGTTTATCGACAAACTCGGCATTTTCCCCTCGCGGCAAATTGAGTTTGCCCGGCTCAACCTCACCTATACCGTGATGAGTAAGCGGAAACTCAGGCAGTTGGTTGACCAAAACCACGTAACAGGCTGGGACGATCCCCGGATGCCTACCCTGGCCGGTATTCGTCGGCGGGGCTATACGCCCGCCAGCCTGCGCGAGTTCTGCGACCGGATTGGCATTGCCAAACGCGATAACCTCATCGACGTGGGCCTGCTGGAGTTCTGCATCCGCGAAGAACTGAACCGCACTACCCACCGGGTAATGGCCGTGGTGGATGCACAACCGCTGAAACTGGTACTGACCAATTACCCCGACGGGCAGGTGGAGCAACTAAGCATTGAGAACAACCCTGAAGAAGAGACCATGACCTACCGGCAAGTGCCGTTTAGCCGCGAGGTATATATCGAGCGCGACGACTTCATGGAGAACCCGCCAAAAAAATTCTTTCGGCTGATGCCGGGCGGCATGGTGCGGCTCAAAGGTGCGTATATTGTGCGCTGCGATGAGGTTATTCACGACGCTGACGGAGCCATTACCGAACTCCGCTGCACCTACATTCCCGAAAGCCGCAGCGGCTCCGATACATCGGGGGTCACTGTAAAAGGCACCATCCACTGGGTGTCGGTAGCCCATGCCGTAGCCGCCGAGGTGCGCTTATACGACCGCCTGTTTTCGGTAGAAAACCCCGCTGCCGATGAGCGTGACTTTAAAGAATTATTGAACCCCAACTCGCTGGAGGTGGTTCAGGCCTTTGTGGAACCCGCCCTGGTTGAAGCCGCCCGCAGCGGCTCGCTCACCAATGTGCAGTTCATGCGAAAAGGGTATTTCATTCTCGATGCCGACTCAACCCCGGAGTGTCCTGTCTTCAACCGCACCGTTACCCTGAAAGATGGATGGGGCAAAGCCCAGCAGAAGGGGTAACTGTCCTCAAAACATAATCAGGCTTTTATCGGCAATCAGAATGGGCGCGTCATAGACCGGAATATCGGTGAAGGTGTATTGATCGCCCGTTTTTTTCCACTGGCTGGCCGGAATGGCATACACCCCACCCGTGATGATGTCCACATACACCGGCTGGTCCATGTTGCCATTGGCGAAGGTGA
>JBBQUC010000264.1:0-6162 GCA_038212815.1 Cytophagales bacterium | reverse complement strand
AGACGCATTTTGTTTAAATTTCAGTTTTTTTATTTCGTCCGCCATAGTTTAATTGAAAGCGCAAAGATAATAATTTGTCGGTCGGTTGATGTTGTCACGGTCGCTTGTAGCATTACGCCTAACATCCTAATAAACGAAAGTCTCTTTTTTTGGAGCAAACTTTCGTTTATTTCCGCTATGTCGGTAGGGTCCGTTCCTCTAAAGTCTGTCAGTAGGAGAGAACAGCCAGAATAGCTCCGGCAAATAAAGTCCTTTTTACTAAATATTCAAGTCATCTAACGGACTTTTTATCTGGTCAAACCCTTTGGTTGTCAAGTGGGTATAAATTTCGGTGGTCTTTGTGCTTTCGTGACCCAGCAAGAGCTGTATGTAGCGTAGGTCAGTGCCATTTTCGAGTAGGTGAGTGGCAAATGAGTGTCGTAGCGTATGTACCGTCACATGTTTTTTGATACCGGCTTGCTCACAGGCTTTTTTCAGTACCAACTGAATGCTTTTGGTCGAGTAGGTTGGGCTGTCTTGTCCCTCAAACAAATAGTTCGTGGGTTTATAGTGGGTGTAATTCTTGCGGAGTAGTACCAGCATTTTTTGAGAAAGCAGGGTATATCGGTCTTTTTTACCCTTCGATTGCTCAATTCTGATTTGCATTCGTTTCGAATCAATATCCTTGATTTTCAGGTTTATAGCTTCACTAATTCGTAGACCGGCTGAGTAAATAAGCATCAGCACGGTGCGATGCTTGAGATTTTTGAGTTGAGCAAAAATTTGGCTTACCTCTTCTGTACTAAGCACAACAGGGAGCTGGCGTTCCTTGTTAGGGCGTTGCAGGGTGTAGAGTTTTCGTTTGCCACCCAGCACTTTCTCATAATAGAACTTAATGGCGTTAATGGCCTGGTTTTGGTGAGAGGCTGAAACCTTCCGGTCAATGACGAGATATTGACAAAAGGCAATGATTTTGCGCTCGTCCATTTGGTCAATATCATCGTTTGGATAATAGTTTATAAACTCCTCGAATAGACTGGCGTAGGCTTTGATCGTATTCGTACTATATCGTAACTCTTTAATTTTTAGCAAATAACTATCAGGGCATGGCCTATAGTTGGCTATCGAAGATGCTGCCGGACGCGGTAGCCGGTCGCTGGTTTCAGTGTTTTCCTGGTAGCTCACCGAGAGTTTTTCGTCGATGGCGGCCTGCCTGATTTGTGCCACTATTTTGTCGGAATAGGGTAACGTCCACCATTTGTTTTTGGCATCCCATTTACAGAATGGCAAGGTTTTAATGGCTTTGACGAGCGTGGGCTGATAACCAAAAATAACCCGAAGCCGACTGGCGTTATGGCGATAAATCAGCACTTCTTGCACTGTTTGGTTACGCGGTTGGACTGCTGTGTTAGTTATTGTTATCGTCTGATGTTCAATGACTTGTAAAACCCGACTGCCAAAGTAGGTTTGAATCTGTTGAAAGTTGTCTTTGTAGTCGGGGATAATCCAGAATCGGCCTGACTTGTCCCATCGAACGAATCGGAAGCCCAGTATAAACCGCACATCAATATCGTTTTTGGGCATTCGCACAATGATTTTGGTATCTATTTTTTCGAGAACCACGCCAGTCGCAGTAGGCAAGGGCGTGGGTATCTGCTCTGGAAGCGATGGCTGGCAATCTGGTTTGGGTATAGATGCAGGTAAGCTGTCAGCCGCTTGTTGATGCTGTGCCGAAACGATAACTGTGTCAGGAAAAAGTGACTTTAACTGGCTGAAAGCCTGTTGATTATAGGGGATATGCCATGCCTTGTGAGTACGGCTCCATTTTGCATCGGGAATTTGCCGAAGTAGCGTAGCTATTTCCTGATTATAGGGAAAATCGAGTTTGATTCGCTCTTGGTTATTATGACTTATTTTCAGGACTTTAATCATCGACAGTTTCGTAAATACAACCTATTTGAGGAATAAACGAAACTAATTACGGCAATTCATCGATTGATCCATCGGTTTTTCGGTCAAGCATAATCAGTTGTTCGGCTACTATCTCGGTCACATACCGCCGGTTGCCTTCTTTGTCGTCGTATTGGCGTGTCTTTAATTTTCCTTCTATATACACCAAACTACCTTTTTGCAGGTATTTGTTGGCTAACTCAGCCAAATTACGCCACAGCACAACTGTGTGCCAATCGGTGGTAGTGTGGGTTTGTCCATTTTTGTCTTTAAAGGATTCAGTCGTAGCCAACGAAAATTTGGCCACGGCTACATTGCCGCCCGGCGGCCCGGCTTCGAGTTGCTGAAAATCAGGGTCTTTGCCGAGATTCCCAATCAGGGTTACTTTATTCAGTCCGCGCATAGATATATACCAAAATTGCCGTACCTGCCAACCAATCGGCTGGAAGATGCGGCAATCTATGCAAAAATCTGGAAAGATAAAGGGGCCTAACTATCCATCCCAAAACTCAATTCCTGCAAGGTCGGCATGCCTTCCAGTTCAAGTTGCTGCTCGCGGTGGGCGGTAATGGCCTCCAGAAAACGGCTGGCTTCGCTGATGAACTCACGGGCAAAGGTTTCTGACGGTTCCTGCTTGTTGATGCTGAACACCAACGTTTTAAAATCGCCTTCGTTGGCATGAAAACCGTCTTTGCCGTGTGACGGACCACCGTGTGACGGACCATCAGCAAACACCCGGTCAAAATCGCTCACAATGCCGTGTTGGGTATTGGTGGTTATATCGCGGCTCATCAGGGCCGCTTTGGCCCCTGTGATAAATACGTTGTAGCCGTGGTAAACCGCGTCGGCCCAGTTGCCTTCAGCCAGGGCTGCGTTGGCCCAGTCGAGTTTTTCGCCCGCTTCGGTGAGGGTGGTGGCTACCAGGTCGATCAGTACGCTCGCGCATTCGCCCACGCCTACTTCCGTTACATAGCGTTCGGTATGATCCCAGTCCACGTAATCCGTGTCGATTAGGGTTTTCAGGTCGGCCAGGGGTTTTAGCAACTGGTAGAAATAGTTCTTCCCCTGCCGGGCGTAGTAATCGCTATAATACTCGCCATCGAAAGCGTTGGCTTCGTAGTCGTGCAACAGTAGCCGCAGCGAGTCGGGGCCACGCTTGGCGGGGACTTTAATTACCTTATCGCCCAGGAGACCTTCGCCCTTGCCGTTGAACCCGCCCCCCAGCAGTACCTGTAGGGCAGGCAGCACGTAGGCTCCGTTTTTCAGTGAAGAGCCGTGATACCCAATGTTAGCTACCGAATGCTGTCCACAGCCGTTCATGCAGCCCGAAATCTTGATTTTAATGTCGTGGTTGTCGATCAGGTCGGGAAACTCCTGCGTCATCATGGTTTCGAGAGCACGCGTAATGCCGTAGCTGCTCGAAATGGCCAGGTTGCAGGTGTCTGTACCGGGGCAGGTGGTAATGTCGGCGGTAGAGTCAAAGCCGGGGGTAGCCAGGCCCAGGGCATCCAGGGCTTCATACACAGCAGGCAGATCATCGGGTTTGATAAACCGGAGCAAATACCCCTGATTCACTGTCACCCGAATATCATCGGCAGCATACTGCTTCACCATAGCGGCCAATGCCCGCGCCGTATCCGCCGACATATCGCCCAGCAGTACCCGTATCTGTACCGCATACCAGCCCGCCTGCTTCTGCTCAAAAACATTGGTGCGGAGCCATTTTTGGTAGTCTTCGGAGAGAGAGCTTGTCGTTCCAACGAAGGCGCAATCGTTGTCAGTGAATGAGTTATCAGGTGAAGATTCCTCCTTTGTCAAAATAATAAACTCCTTTACCCGCAACGCCAGCCGCTCTTCCTCTACCCGGCGTAGCAGTTCGGCCAGGCCAATATCGTTGAGGAGGTATTTCATGCGGGCTTTGTGGCGTTTTACCCGCTCCCCATACCGGTCGAACACGCGGATAACCCCCTCGATGAACGGGATGACCTGGTTTTCATCCAGAAAGTCAAAAGCGGTTTGGGCCGGAAATGGCTGGGCACCCAGGCCACCGCCCAGCATTACCTTAAACCCGCGTTTACCATTCTGTAAGCGCGGTACCAGCCCCACATCGTGCATGTAGCCATAGGCCGAGTCGCGTTCCGATGACGATACGGCAATCTTGAACTTGCGCCCCATGTCCTGGCAAATGGGATTGCGCAGAAAATAGTCGAAAATGGCGTAGGCGTAGGGGCTACTGTCGAACGGCTCGTCGGGGTCGATACCGGCGCGGGCCGAGCCGGTCACGTTTCTAACCGTGTTGCCGCAGGCTTCTTTCAGGGTAATCCCCGCGTCTTCCAGTTCGGCCCAGAGTTGGGGCGAGTCGGCGAGTTTAACAAAGTGCAACTGAATATCCTGTCGGGTGGTGGCATGGAGGTTACCCGTCGCGTATTTATCCGACAGGTCGGCCATGCGGATGAGTTGATCGGCGGTTACCCGGCCATGCGGTAATTTGATCCGAATCATCTGCACGCCCGCCTGCCGTTGGCCATACACCCCCCGCGTAAGCCGAAACTTGCGGAAAGCCTCTTCGGGCATCTCGCCCGACCGAAAGGTGTCAATTTTGTGGGCTAAATCGAGAATATCACGCCGGGCTGCTGCCGGTACATTGTCAGAAAGGATGATAGACATAATAATGAGTATAGTCTATAGGATTTATAAACTACTATAAAAAAACAAAAGCCGGGAGTTGAGTCCGGCAATTGTTTTGCAAATATACTAGTTGACAAGGAGTATGCCAATTATTCCGCTCTCTGTTCTACCGCGCTCAGAATAGCCTCGCGGCCAATGCTGTAGTAGGTGTACCCCATTTCGCGCATCTGCTCCAGTTCGTAGAGGTTCCGTCCGTCAAAAATCACCCGATTTTTCAGCAACAGGTTCATCTTATCGAAATCGGGGGTGCGGAACAGAGGCCATTCGGTCATAATCAGCAGCGCGTCGGCATCGTCGAGGGCAGCGTATGACGTGTGGGCGTAGTTGATCTGGTTGCCCATGATGTTCCGCACGTTGTTCATCGCTTCGGGGTCATATACGGTAACAGTAGCCCCCGCTTCGAGCAGGGCACGGATGTTATCGAGGGCCGGAGCCTCCCGAATATCGTCGGTATAGGGCTTAAACGCCAGGCCCCATATAGCGAAGCATTTGCCTTTCAGGTTGTTGCCAAAGTACTCGCGCATCAGGGGCAACATTTTGGTTTTCTGACGGTTATTGACGGCCATTACCGATTTCAGCACCTGGAAATCGTAGTCGTAATCGTCGGCAGTTTTGGCCAGTGCCTGAACATCTTTGGGGAAACAGCTACCGCCGTAGCCAATCCCGGCAAACAGAAACCGCTTGCCAATCCGGCTATCGGTGCCAATGCCCCGCCGAATATCATCGACGTTAGCCCCTACCCGTTCGCAGAGGTTTGCAATCTCGTTCATGAACGTGATTTTGGTGGCCAGAAACGCATTGGCGGCATATTTGGTCATTTCGGCAGAGCGTTCGTCCATGAAAATAACGGGGTTGCCCTGCCGCACCAGGGGCGCATACAGTTTGTTCAGCACTGCTTTAGCCCGGTCAGACTGGGTGCCAATCACCACGCGGTCGGGTTTCATGAAGTCTTCAACGGCAACGCCCTCGCGCAAAAACTCCGGGTTCGATACCACGTCGAAGTCAACCTGGGCCTGTAGGGCAATGCGGTCGTGTACTTTTTCGGCAGTGCCAACGGGTACGGTGCTTTTATCGACAATGACGGCGTACTGCTCCAGAATGGGGCCGAGGTCACTGGCAACGCCCAGAATGTATTTCAGGTCGGCAGAGCCATCTTCACCGGGGGGGGTGGGCAGGGCCAGAAAAATAACCTCGGCTCCCTTGATCCCTTCGGCCAGATTGGTGGTGAACTTCAGGCGACCTTCTTCCACATTGCGGTGAAAGAGTACATCCAGACCTGGTTCATAAATAGGAATAATGCTATTGTTAAGTTTCTCAACCTTGCGCACATCAATGTCCACGCAGGTAACCTGGTTGCCCGTTTCGGCAAAACAAGTGCCGGTTACCAGGCCTACATAGCCAGTGCCTACTACAGCTAATTTCATATTGTTTGGATTTGTATGGCCAACCCTACAGGGTTTAAAAAACGTATAGGTTTATATCTGACAAAAGTAGGCTATTTTTTCATGCTGGTGGTTACTCTTGTTAGCGTGGTTTAGTTTCCGG
>JBBQUC010000263.1:0-6206 GCA_038212815.1 Cytophagales bacterium | reverse complement strand
CAAACATCTTTATCCCGAACTAACCATCGTCAACGTCATGCAACGCACGACCCCCATTCCCTTTCGGCTGCTGTTGAGCGGCCTGTTTCTGGCCATCACGGCCCTTTGTGCCATCCCCGTCCGGGCCGACGACCGCACCTTTTCGGCCAGTGGCTTCGATAAGCTAGACCTCGGCAGTGCTTTTACCATTACGGTGCGGCAGGGCAGTAACTACAGCGTTCGGGTATCGGGCCGACAGGAGGATATTGAAGACCTCGAAGCCAATGTATCGGGCGGTACGCTGAAAGTACGCTACAAAGACTCGAACTGGTGGGGAAACCGCAACCGCAAGCGGGTAAACGTCGATGTGGTGATGCCGAGCCTGCGGGGTGCCTCCTTTGGTGGAGCCAGCACGGTGAATGTCAGCGGATTCCGGGGACAGAACAAACTGGATTTAGACATTTCGGGAGCGTCATCGGCCACCATCGATGTTGATGCGCAGGAATTGCTGGTTGATTTTTCGGGCGCATCAACCGTGAACCTGACCGGTCAGGCTGGCCGGATGGCAGGCGATGTATCGGGTGCTACAACGCTGAAAGCCTTTGACTTAAAAGTAAAAGATGCCCGTTTAGACGTATCGGGGGCCAGTAGTGCGCGGGTGTATGCCACGGGCAAGTTAGACCTCCAGGCCAGCGGAGCCAGCAGTATCCGCTACCGGGGCACTGCATCCGTTCATTCCAACACGTCCGGTGCCAGTTCCGTACATTCAGAAGGGTAGATTAGCCGATTAAAAAATGCCCCAACCCAAATTTGCCCGCGAGTCGCATACCGTCATGACGGAGATGGTGCTACCCAATGATACCAATACTCTCCACAACCTGATGGGCGGGCGACTGCTGCACTTCATGGATATTGCTGCCGCCATTGCGGCCCAAAAACACTCTAACCGCATCGTCGTCACGGCCTCGGTCGATAATGTCTCCTTTGCCGAACCCATCCGGCTGGGCAACATCGTTACCATGAAAGCGCAGGTAACCCGTTCCTTTAACTCCTCCATGGAGGTGGCCATCGACGTGTGGGCCGAAGACATTCCGGCAGGGGTGCGGGTCAGCACCAACAGTGCCTACTACACCTTTGTGGCCGTTGACCAGAGCGGGCGACCCATTGAAGTGCCGGGGGTGATCCCCGAAACTGACGACGAAAAAGTCCGGTACGACTCGGCATTGCGCCGACGGCAACTGCGCCTGGTGCTGGCTGGGCGCATGAAACCCGGCGAAGCCACCGAACTGCGGGCGTTGCTAACTGATAGTGAAACCGTTAAATAAACTCATTGAGCAGGCTAGTGGAAAGACGTGTATTTTTGGTACATAAAATCCACTTGTTCAGCCTGCTAACTATGGTTTACTTCTTCCCTTCTATCCGCTCAGGTATCCGGTTTATAGGCTTGCTTTTAAGTGTAGTGTTTACTCTACCATTGGCCACCGTAGCCCAGACCATCGGGGAGCCACTATTTCAATGCGCCACCGAAAACCTGTCACCCGCCCTGCGGCAAGCTCTGGAAACCGAAGCGGCTCTCGCCTTGCAGAAAAAGCGGGCATCGGGAGCCACCTTCACCTCCATTACCTACGTGCCGCTGCGGCCCCACATTATCCGTACAGCCGCTGGCACGGGAGGCTACAGCCTGACTAGTCTCAACAACGTACTGGCCCTCACCAATAAATATTACCTCCTGAACGGCAACGGGATTCAGTTCTACTTTGCCGGCACTACGCCCGATTACATCAACAACGATGCCCTCTTCGCGCAGTTTCGGAAGAAAATCGACGAAACCACCATTAAGCCAAACGATGTCAACAACGCGCTGAACCAGTATTATGTCAATGCCTTCGATCAGACTGGCCTGGGCGGTTATGCCGTATTTCCCTTCGATAGTGTGGGATCGACCCGAACCATTATCCTGAATGAGAACAATGATGTTGATATGGGTAACCGGCTGGTGCCGCACGAGTTAGGCCATACCTTCAACCTGCTCCACACCCACGAACCGTTTTACGGCAATGAACTCGTAACGCGGGGAGCCGGGGCTAACTGCACCACAGCAGGCGATTTGGTCTGCGACACCCCCGCCGATCCGTATGGGCACTTCGCCGGGGCAGACTATACGTGCCTATCAGGCTGTCCACCAACGTATGTTTGCTCATTCACCGACACTCAGGGCAATACCTATACCCCTTTGCCAACTAACATCATGTCGTATTATTTCCCCTGTGTGCATGACTTCACTCCGGGGCAGTACGACCGGGTTCAGGCGGGCCTGGCCACACGTCAGGCACATACGACTTATACCCTCAACGCACCCCCCACCGTTATGACCGCACCCTCCAACGTATCGGCAGTAGCCAGTGGCACCAGGGTCGTCATTACCTGGCAGGACAACAGCAGCAACGAAATGGGCTATTTCATCGAACGGTCCACCCTAGCGGCTTCTGGCTTTGTGGCCATTGGCGGAGTAGCCCCCAACATAACCACCTTTGACGACCGCTCAGGTGTGCCTTTCACCCGCTATTATTACCGGGTGAAACCCTCGAACACCACCACGGGCAGCATTAGTACAACCGCTACCGCCGTTGCGCCTAGCTGCATACCTGTGTTTAGCAATAATGGCTGCCCTTTCTCCATCAACATCACCGGCGTAACCGTAAACAGTACAACGCTCAGTCAGAATTCGGGCTGCTCGGCCAGCGATTATTATACCTCCTTTACCGCCGTTAGCGGCACCGTCACGGCTGGCCAGTCGGCAACATTCACCATAACAAAGGGGGCATCATATCCTACAGGTGGTGCTGTCTGGGTAGATGTGAACAACAATGGGGCATTTGAAACGGGCGAACGGCTTTACCAGATGCCCGCCACCAACACATCGGCTACCTTTTCGGGTAGCCTGGCCATTCCGCTTAGTACTACAGCCCCTTCGGTCGCCATGCGGGTAGTAGTGGCCTATAACACCCTGCCCGGTGATGCCTGCGGTAACTATGGCTACGGCGAAACGGAAGACTACCGCCTGGTGGTTATCCAACCCTGCCTAACGGCGATGGCCAGCCTGAACACCACCTCCGCCACCATTACGGCGGGACAGACAACCACCCTCACGGCCAGCCTAACCGGCACTGCCCCCTGGTCGCTGACGGTGAATGCCAGTGGGTTAAGCCCTGTTGTATTTAATAGCATTGCCACCTCGCCTTTCCAGTTTACGGTATCGCCCAGCATCAGCACCACCTACACCCTGGGGAGCGTTACCAACGCCTGTGGCTCCGGCACAGTCAGCGGCACGGCCGTTGTAACGGTCAACGCCTGCATGGTAATGAGCACGGTGAAAGCGGGTAACTGGAACGACCCCACGGTCTGGTCGTGCAACCGCGTACCCCTGGCGACCGATCCCGTGCAGGTAGGGCATGTGGTGACCATTCCAGCCAGTCTGGTGGCCAGAGCCTTGCGGGTGCGGTACGTTGTCGGCGGGAAACTAAGCCTCGTATCAACCGCCCGCCTGCGGCTGGGACCGTAAGAATCAGGCAGGGAAATCCAGGAAAATTTCTTATCTTTACTCTATCAACCAACTATACTCCTTCCAGTGGCGGGCAGTAAGTTTTTCGCATGGGTAACAGTTACAGCCGCCTGCCGCTCTATTTACTGGTGATGATGTATGGCATTGCCCCCCTGCTGGGGCAGGCACAGGCTCCGCCAAAACCAGTTGTCGCTCAATGCGTTACCGATCCGTTGCCCGCTCAGAAGCGGCAGACCCTCGAGCGGGATGCGGCTCAGGCAATTACCCTGAAACGAAACTCCGCAGCCGCCTTTGCCGCGCTCACGTATATTCCGATCCGGCCTCACATTATCCGCATGAGTAACGGTACGGGAGGCTATACCCTCACGAGTCTGAACAATGTGATGGCCCTGGTGAACCAATACTATCTCCAGAGTGGCAACGGGATTCAGTTCTACTTTGCCGGCACTACGCCCGATTATATCGACGACGACGCGCTCTATACCCAGTTTCGGAAGAATACCGACGAGGCCACCATTGCCCCCCGCGATGCCACCAATGCGCTGAACCAGTACTACATTCATGCCTTCGATCAGGCCGGGTTGGGCGGGTATGCCTTTTTCCCGGAGAATACGGTTCAATCGACGCGTACCTTTATTCTGGACGAGAACAACGACGGCGACATGGGCAACCGGCTCATTCCGCACGAGCTGGGCCATACCTTTAACCTGCTGCACACCCACGATCCATATTATGGGTATGAATTGGTAACCCGTGGGGCCGGGGCCAACTGCACCATGGCGGGCGACCTGGTTTGTGATACCCCCGCTGATCCGTATGGTCGATACGATGGTGCCAATTCCTCCTGCGTTAGCACTACCAATTGCCCTCCCGTTTATAATTGCCAGTTTACCGATGAGCAGGGCAACGTGTATACCCCCTCGCCCACGAACCTGATGTCGTATTATTTCCCCTGCACGCACGACTTTACTGCCGGGCAATACGACCGGATGCAGGCAGCGTTGGCCCTGCGCCAGACCCATACGACCTACACGCTCAATGCCCCGCCCACAGCCATGACCGGCCCATCGGGGTTGACGGCTATAGTTGCCAGCACGGGCATTGCGTTAACCTGGCAGGACAATAGTAGCACCGAAACCGGATTTTTCATCGAACGCTCGACTATGCCCGCCAGTGGGTTTATGCCGGTGGGTGGGGTAGCTCCCAACGTCACTACGTTTACGGATACGAAGTTTGCCAGCCGCACGACGTACTACTACCGAATTCGGCCCTCCAACACCACTACGGGTAGTTTGAGCAACCCCGCCACCGTAACCACGCCCGACTGTCGGCCTACCTTCGCGGGGGGATGCCAGTTCGATACGGGCCTGAATGGGTTTACACTGAATAACGTGATGTTGAGTGTAAACTCTGGTTGTTCACCCACGGCCTATACCTCGTTTACAGCTACTACGGCCACCGTTGCTCCCGGCCAGTCTTATACGTTTACGGCTACCCTGCAAAACCCCGCGGCCAACCCCGATGGATTAACCATCTGGGCCGACGGGAACCGCAACGGCACCTTTGAACCGGGGGAACGAATTTTCCAAACGCCTACTACACTAATCGGCACCGTGTCTGGCACGCTGACTATTCCTGCCAGCACAACCAACGGCACCCTCTCCTTACGGCTCGTTGCCGTGTATAACACTGTACCCAATGATCCCTGTGGCAGCTACGCCTATGGCGAAACCGAAGATTACGTGCTGACGGTTGGCACCTGCGCCAGCATGACCACCCTGAAAGCTGGTGCCTGGAACGACCCTACCGTCTGGTCGTGCAACCGCGTACCCCTCAGCACCGATGTCGTGACGATTGGCCATGTGGTTACGCTCTCTGCCGGGTATGGGGGCGTGGCCAAACAGGTGCGGTATACTGTGGGGGGTCGGATAAGCTGGGGCATTGGGTGCCGGTTGATGATTCCATGATTTACCTCACGGCAGCGGCTGACCGCCCCCTGCCCCTCTCCACAAGAGAGGGGTGATATGCCGTCCTGAGTAGTAACAGCAAGCTATCTGTTTAATAAATTCTGCCCTTAGAAAACAAAGTGGCCTATCACCCCTCTCCTGTTTTAAGAGAGGGGCAGGGGTGAGGTAAACATGTTACCATTTTGTCACTTTCAGGCACGGGAAATTTCCCGGACAAATACCGTATTTTTCCCGTTGACCCGCTTCGTTGCATCACCGACATTTGCTCTTCGTTTTGTAACCTCCTCAATAGCGTATGCGGCAAGCTTCCGACTTATCCACTCCTTTACCAGGTACCCAGTTTCGCCAGTACCCATCAGCTACTGGTTTTTCCATGGTTAGTGACTTAATCTACCGTCTAATAGATTTTTGTTACCCAACCACTTACTTTAACCGACTAAATAAGTTTGTCTCTTGTGCAGCCCTGAAAAAAAGAGTACGTTTGCCTCGTTCTATCATCCACTTACCTAACTACTTATGAGACCTACACCATTTACAAGATGAGCCATCCGACCAATACCCAGCTGCGTTTCTAACCGCCTTTTCAGTACGTTTCGGCCCTACACACCGGGCTTGTGTACCTGCGCTCCGACCTGTTATCCTTACTGCGCCGTATCGATAGGGGTTTGCCCTATGCGTGCGTTAACTCCACTTTCCTA
>JBBQUC010000262.1:0-6214 GCA_038212815.1 Cytophagales bacterium | reverse complement strand
GACGGGGCTTCGACTGATGGCACAGGAGCCATTATCAGGCAGTATGAGCGGTTTATAACGCGCTGGGTATCGGAGCCGGATGCCGGGCTGTACGATGCCATGAATAAGGGGCTGCGGCTGGCAACGGGTCAGTACGTCTGGTTCATGAATGCGGGCGATGAACTCTATGAACCTACCGTATTGCAACAACTACTGGCACGCATACAAGCCGATGAAACCGCTCAGCAACCTGTCGATGTGTATTATAGCGATGCCCTGTTTGTGCGCGAAAATGGCTCGGCGGTGGGCCTGCGCAGTCAGATAACCCCCCACAGCCTGCCCACAAACCTAACCTGGCCAGATATGGCCCTGGGGATGAAAGTCTGCCACCAGGCGTTTGTGGCACGCAGGGCCATTGCACCAACTTACCTCACCAATAACCTGAGTGCCGATTTAGACTGGGAGATCAGGTGCCTGAAATTGGCCCGGCACACTGCCTTTTTACCGGTTGTTTTATGCCGCTATTTGGTGGGAGGTTTATCAGTACAACAGCATCGACGGTCGCTGATCGACCGGTTTCGGGTGCTTGTCACGCATTTTGGCCTAATCACTACGCTAGTGAATCATCTGCGGATTATAAAGCGGGCAATTGTGAAAAAAGCGTTAATTCATCAGGATTATTAGCCAATCGTTGCCTTTTAATACCAAAATGCGAATAAATTTGCGGGTTAACTCCTAACCACAGCGGACTATTTTGGTTGATTCCGCTAAAAAATTGCCTTTATCTAATGAAACGAGTTGCTGTGTTTACATCCGGGGGCGATGCACCGGGCATGAACGCCTGCATCCGGGCAGTTGTCCGGGGCGCGGTCTACCACGGTATCGAAGTGTTTGGGATTCGCCGGGGCTACACGGGCATGATCAATGGCGATATTTTTCAGATGACCTCCCACTCCGTCAGCAACATTGTGCAGCGGGGTGGCACCATCCTGAAATCGGCCCGCAGCCGCGCATTTATGACCCCCGAAGGCCGTAAACAAGCCTATGACCAACTGCAGAAGTTCGGGATCGAAGGGCTAATTGCTATTGGTGGGAACGGAACGTTCACGGGAGCCACCATTTTCTACGATGAATACGGCATTCCGACGGTGGGCGCACCCGGCACCATCGACAACGACCTCTACGGCACTGACTATACCATTGGTTTCGATACGGCAGTAAATACCGCTCTGGAAGCCATCGACAAAATTCGTGATACGGCCGACTCGCACGACCGGATATTCTTTATTGAGGTAATGGGCCGCGATTCGGGGTATATTGCCATCCAGTCGGGCATTGCGGGCGGGGCCGAATTGGTGATGGTACCGGAAGTACTCACGCCCATCTCTGAAGTAGTAGAAACCCTGAAGTCGGGCTGGAGCCGCCAGAAATCATCGTCGATTATTGTGGTGGCCGAGGGCGATGAAGCGGGTAATGCCGCCGAGGTGGCCGAAAAAATCAGAGAGCAGGTCGAGTCAGACATGGACATGCGCGTAACTACTTTGGGGCATATTCAGCGCGGAGGCATCCCAACCGCCTACGACCGGATTCTGGCCAGCCGCCTGGGGCTGGGTGCGCTGGAAGGGCTGATGAATGGCGAACGCAATGTAATGGCGGGGGTGGTGAATAACGAGTTGGTTTACACGCCTTTCCGCGATACAATCCGCCTACCCAAACCCATCAGCGAAGACCTGCTTCGGATGGTGAAAATATTGAGCGTCTAAAATCCGTTAATAGAAGCAAGTGGCGCACTTGTTGCGTTTATGGTTCGTATGAAGAAACTCATGTTCCTGGCTTTACTGAGCCTGTTATCCACCGCCGTATTTGCCCAAACTATGCCTGCTTCGGCTACTGTCGATGGGGGTTTCCGCATTAACGGCCGCATTGCAGGGTTATCAGACACGACCAAGCTCGTGCTGGCGCAATATTTTGGGTCAACCTCTTATTTCCCGAAAGACACCGCCCGCGTGGATGCCCAAGGCCGATTTGTATTCGAGGGAGCCAAAAAACTACCGGGAGGGCTATACCTCGTGGTGCCACCTAATCAGCGATTCCTCGAACTGATTATTACTGATCAGCAGTTTTCGTTCGAGACTGATACGGCCAACGCCATTGCTAATATGCGCGTAACCGGCTCGAAAGAAAACCAGTTGTTTTACGGCTTTCAGCAGGGGCTAAACAAATTCTACGACGAAGCCCGCGCCATTGATGTCCAGAAAAAACTGCGGCAGGATGCGGTATCAACCACGCTGTTTAATAAGCAATTGGCCAGTATTCAGAAAAAAGCACAGGCCTACCGTGACTCGTTCATGACGGCCAATAAAGGCACGTTTACCGTGAAACTGCTCCAGGCCTCCGACGAACCCAACCCGCCCGCCCCACCCAAAGCAGCCAACGGGCGGCCTGATTCACTGTGGACGTTTACTTACTACAAAAAACATTATTTCGACGGTTTCGACTTTTCCGACGAGCGGCTCACCCGCACGCCCATGCTCCAGAAAAAATTAGACCGTTACATGAAAGAATTAACCGTTCAGCAGGTCGATTCGCTGAGTAAATCAGCCGATTATCTGGTCAGTCTGGCCAAGGCCGATAAAGAGATGCTGTCGTACACCATCTGGTATATTACGAGCCAATATGAGCGTCCGAAAATTATGGGAGCTGATGGGCTGTTTGTGCACATGGCCGAGAAGTACTACCTGACGGGTATAATGCCCACCACCGACCCCAGCACAGTGGAAAATATCCGCAAACGGGTGAACACCCTGAAACCGCTGCTCATTGGCAAAACCTTTCAGATGCCCGTGGTGAGCGATACGCTGAAACGCCCGCTGAATTTTGCCAACCTGAAAGCCGACTATACCATTGTGTTGTTCTACGCCCCGCACTGCGGTCACTGCCGCGAGGCCACCCCAAAGCTCAAGCAGGCGTTGGATGCTCATAAAGGGAAGCCCATCGACGTAATCGCCATTGCCGTCGATGATAGCCCCGAAGACTGGAAGAAGTTTATCCAGGAGTTTAAACTTAATGGCTGGATACATGGGTACGACTATACCTTCCGCACGGTTTACCGCGAGCAGTACGATGTGGCCACCACGCCCACCGTGTATGTACTCGATAAAAACCGGAAAATTATTGGCCGGGGCCTCCCCGCCGATCAGGCCGAAGATTTTATCCAGTTCTACGAACGGCAGAAAGCAGCCTTAGTCAAGAAGTAATCACCGTTCAGGATTACTTCATCTTGGTTCGCTTCACTAAATAAGCGGTCAGAATCTGGTCGAATCCGCGGGCAATATCGGCTTCCACAAAATCAATTTTATACTGCCCGCAGCGGAGTTTTAGCTCGTGGAAATACTCTTTTACCGCTTGCTGATACGTATCCCGTACCTGCCCCGGCTGTAGCTTCACCTTGTCGCCCGTTTCGAGGTCTATAAACTCGTAAGGTCGTTCATCGAACGCAAATTCTTCCTCGGTCTGTTTGTCGGTTACGTGAAAGATCAGCACCTCGTGCCGGTTATGGCGCAGGTGTTGCAGGGCCGAAAACAGTGCGTCGCTCTTTGCGCCAGCCGTATCGAACATATCACTGAAAATAATCACCAGCGACCGTTTATGGATACTTTCGGCAATTTGGTGAATCACCTCAGCCGCCGACGTTTTGCGGTTGGGCTTCGGTTGCTGCATCATCTGGTCGAGGTGGGTAAACACCTTGTGGATGTGCGACGGGGTTGATTTCGTGGGTGTTTGCAGCTCAACGGCATCGGAGAACGCGCAAAGGCTCACCGCATCGCGTTGCCGCTGGAGCATGTAGGCCAAACTAGCGGCTGCCATTGTGCTGAATGTCATTTTGCCGTAATCTTTTTCGGGGTAATACATCGACGAGGAGGTATCGACCAGCAGGTGGCACCGCAGGTTCGTTTCTTCTTCGTAGCGTTTGACAAAGAGCTTTTCGGTCTTGCCAAATACTTTCCAATCGATATGCCGGGTGGTTTCGCCTGTATTGTAGAGCCGGTGCTCGGCAAACTCGACCGAGAAGCCGTGGAAAGGTGATTTGTGCAGGCCCGTGATAAACCCTTCGACCAACTGGCGGGCCAGAAATTCTACATTGCCATAAGCCCGCACCTGGGCCAAATTCAGTCCATTTTTCATTCAATAGGGAAACGCAATTTTAGTGCAAATCTTTACCCCATTTGCTAAACAGCCTAAAATAAAAACCGGCTGGGAAGGCGCGACTCCATGCAGGGATGCACGAAACAGTGGGCGTTGGAGCCGCGCTTTACCAGCCGGAGAACTGTTTTTAATCTACTGGCCCAAGAGCGGGAAGCAGTTGAGCGGGGTCAGCCGCTACATTGGTTACGGAGGGTACGGCAGCCACTAAACGACCTTTTTTGCCGATAACCCGCAGGGTAACAGTAGCCACACCACGACTAATAATGCCGAGTGCTTTGGCAGGCGCATAGGTAAGATCAATAATCCGCCCTCTTATATGCGGGCCCCGGTCATTGATTCGTACAATTACCGAGCGATTATTAGACACATTCGTTACCTCCACGAGAGTGTTGAACGGTAACGTTAAATGGGCAGCAGAGAAGATAGCAGGATCGACCCGCTCTCCACTTGTGGTTCGCCGACCAGTGAACTTTTTGGCGTAAAACGACGCCTTACCCGCTTGTATGAGGCCAGTAGGGGCCTCTGTCGGAGCCATGCTGCTACAGAACAGCAGGAGAGACATAAGTATATTCATACAGCAATTGGTCAGGTTAAGTACAACAAAAAGAGTATTCCGGTTGACAACCTTTATACTCCTACCTCCAAAAAGTGCAATCCCTATAGAAACAAAGCTACGCAGAAAAGATTACTAAACAAAGCATTATGTAGAAGTTAGTCCACATTTTTGCTATAGATGTGTTGACATCTCTCTACAACCAGCCTGATTTAGCTCCTGAAAATAATTAGTTTGATAAATTTTTCAACTCATACGAAAGCGTGTACTTTAGCGTTCGTAACGCGCTAAACCTTGCTGATTGTGGAAGATAGAGATAAAGATAAACTGTACTCAAAGCGGGTACGGGCCGGTAAACGAACGTATTTCTTTGATGTCAAAGCCACCCGTGGTAACGACTACTACCTGACCATTACCGAAAGTCGCCGACACCCGCAGGGGGAAGGGTTTACCTACGAGAAGCATAAAATTTTTCTCTACAAAGAAGATTTCGACAAGTTTGTGGAAGCCCTTCAGGAAACCGTCGATTTTGTGAAAACAGACCTCATGCCCGATGTTGATTTTGCGCAGTTTGCCGCCCGCGAAGAGCGGGCTGAAGTTGTTGAACAGGTCGAATCGGTCGTTGACTTTGGCAGCGACCTGAAGTGGGAGTAGCGGGTAATGACCAATAAAGCGGGAGTAAAGACGAATAGTACCAGCAGGGTTCAAAGCCTCGGCAGTCTGTCAGAGGCTTTTTTAGTGTAATTTTGCAGAAAAACTAAAGCGGCAAAGAGCAAATGAGTGCCACTCGTTTGCTCTTTTGCTCATTCACTTATGGGCTTACAATGTGGTATTGTTGGGTTGCCGAATGTAGGCAAATCAACTTTGTTTAATGCAATTTCGAGTGGCCGGGCTGAGGCCGCCAATTATCCGTTCTGCACCATTGAGCCGAATGTGGGCATGGTTACTGTACCCGATGAGCGGCTCAACACGCTCGAAGGGCTGGTAAATCCCCAAAAGGTAATCCCAACTATTATCGAGTTTGTGGATATTGCCGGGCTAGTGAAAGGAGCTAGTCAGGGAGCAGGCCTGGGGAACAAGTTCCTGGCTAACATCCGCGAGGTAGATGCCATTGTCCACGTCGTCCGCTGCTTTGAGGACGAAAACATCGTTCACGTCGAAGGGAGGGTCGATCCCGTGTTCGATAAAGAGATTATCGACGCTGAACTTCAACTGAAAGACCTGGAATCGGTGGATAAAAAAATTCAGCGTACCGATAAAGCGGCCCGCGTGGGCGATGCCCGCGCCAAAGCTGAACTGGAAATGCTGAAGTTGTATAAATCGGCGCTGGAAGCGGGCAAAAGTGCCCGCACGGTGCAACTCTCGCCCGAAGACCGGGATGCCGTGATTGGCGACCTGCACCTGCTGACGGTTAAACCCGTATTGTACGTGGCCAACGTGGACGAAGCCTCACTACCCGCTGGGAATCAGTATTCC
>JBBQUC010000261.1:0-6237 GCA_038212815.1 Cytophagales bacterium | reverse complement strand
CATCCAAATACTTTTGCTTCAGTTAAATAAGTCAAAACAAAAAGTCATGAAGCAAACTGTAAAAATAGGAGGCATACTAGGTATGGTTTTTCTATCATTACCCGCCTTTAGTCAACTTGAAGGGCCACAATTAAACAAAATAAGCAGTGGTGAAAAAACTGCAAAAACCTACTTAGACCTACTGGTTAACGTAGTGAGTACAAACGTCAACTACGGCGGATCAAATAGCTCGCTGACTGATTATAAGAAGCTAGCTAAGGGTATTCAGGCGGGAGTGTCATTTCAAGCTGGCATTACGCCCAATTTTTCACTTGTTTCAGAGGTCTATTTTATGGAAAAAGGGGGCAAATTAAAACTCAACAATCCATTAACCACCAATGAATCAACCTTTCATTTAAATACACTCGAGTTACCGGTACTGGCTCGTTTCCATATGGGTAATTTTTATGTGAATGCTGGGCCATCCATTGCCTATAATCTTAGTGGGAACAGCAAGATTGCCGATCAGTCTACCAAACTATCATTTACCAACTCAAGTGAAGGTTTTAAGCATTTGGATGCAGGTATTCAGATAGGTGCAGGTCTTGAGTTTCCATTTAAGCAAAGAAGGATTGCGCTGGACATAAGATACAGTTATGGTTTAACCAATATAACCTACAATAAAGAAATGCATAACAGGGCTTTAATGATCAGTGTGCATTTTTCTAAACCCTGGAAAACCAACCCACTTGGGAGACACTAAACATAAGCAGTTGGTCACGCCATTGTTGTCTATCATCTCTGAAAAAGTAGCTTGAAAATTCTAAAAAGCAAAAAAATGAATGCAAACAAAAGTAGCGAAATCGTCATGAATGTATCAACAGAACAAGCCCCGATTAGCTCCCTGCGGAAGACCTCACTAGTTGCAGGCGTGCTCTACCTACTCACGTTCGTCTCAATCCCGACCATCGCTCTCTATGGTTCGATACACGATCCGAACTACATCGTTGGCCCTGGACCCGACACGGCTGTCATCGTCGGCGGTATTCTTGAGATAATCGTGGCCCTGTCTGGCATCGGCACTGCCGTCGCGCTGTACCCAGTACTCAAGAAGCAGAACGAAGGTGTCGCACTAGGCCTCGTTGCCGCCCGAATTCTGGAATCTGGCACTATCTTCGTTGGTGTGGCGTTCCTTCTGTCGATCGTGACCATGCGGCAGGCCGGAGCAGGAACAGATGCGTTAGTCACCAGCCATGCATTTGTCGCTCTTTATGACCGCATTTTCCTACTCGGACAAAGCTTCATGCCTGCCGTTTGCGACATGTTGCTGGGATGCCTACTGTATAAGTCACGCTTAGTGCCACGAACTCTTTCGCTGATCGGAATCATCGGAGCACCACTGCTAATAGCTGGCTACATCGCTGTGCTTTTTGGTGTCATCGGGCGACTTGACCCCTTGGCCGCGCTGGCCGCAGTTCCAGTCGCACTATTTGAGTTTTCGCTGGGAATCTACCTCGTCGTCAACGGGTTTAATACCTCTGCAATTACGAAAGGAATATAGGGGTTTGGTTCACTGACAGTTCCTGTAGTGTAGTTAGGCGGCCTACCAGTACGCCTTCAATACAAAAGCAGCACGCCAACCGACGTGCTGCTTTTCAGCTCTCTTCCCTTCTATATCCCTAGTTCTTCGCCTGTACGGGCAAATCTTCTAGTTGGGCGTAACTCAGTTTCCAGTTCCCATCGTCGCCTTTTTTCCAGAGAAGTATAAAGTTACCCTCGCCAAAGGCACGGGGCTGTTCAGGATTATTGGTCAATACATCCACCGCAAAGGTACCCGCTTCGTAGGCGGTGCGGGTATCGGTGGTTGAACTTACCACATTGGTTTTCAGGTTAGCCAGGGTCGGCAGAGTTTCCTGCACCCACCGCTTCGAGACATCGGCCTTGCCTTTGAAGTGAACATTGCCTTGGATAAAATCCACATCGTCGGCCAGAAAACCGTTGATCTTATCGGCATTTTTGTTGTTCCAGGCATCGATAAACTGTCGATCCAGTTCCTGAACCCTATTGGCATCGCCCGTTGGCGAGCAGGCGGAGAAGATACTCGATACGAGTACCATAGTGATGAACGCTTTCATATACGTTGGTTAATTAATGGTGAGAGAAACAAACGGCACAGATTACCAGCTTTTCCGGCGATACTCCGACATGCCATAGGGCGCATTTGGGTCGCCCAGGGTTTCGTTGGGCAGATAGCCCATATTCGTCATGTTAGTGACGTAGGCGGGTGCCAGTGCTGGTTTGGTAGCTACCAGGGCCGTTGGTTCAGCACCCCTGTTGTTCCTGGACCGGTAGGCGGCCAATGTAGGCTGGCTACCGGCTTCGTTATCCGTGTTGGTTCCGCGTGCCCGCTCGGCAGCACGAGCCTCAGCTTCGCGCTGGGCTTCTGCCTGTGCAGCCGCTACCCGCGCTGCTTCTTTGTGCTTATTGTCGATGTGCTTGCCAATGGCATATCCGGCAGCACCACCGGCTACGCCCCCAATCAGGCCACCTACCGCGCGGTTCCGCTTGTTGATAATGGCCCCGGCTGCTGCCCCACCGGCTACCCCAATAGCGGTGCCTTTGGCTTGTGGACTCCAGTGCCGCCGACCGGGCCTCGTGCTATTTTTGCCAATAGCATATCCAGCGGCTCCACCCGCAACGCCACCAATCAGGGCACCCACTTTCCGGTTCCGCTCATTAATAATGGCACCGGCAGCCGCCCCTGCCCCTGCCCCAATAACGGCTCCTTTTGTCTGGGGTGTCCATGACTGAGCCTGCATATCTATTGATTGGCCCAGTAAGACAGCCGTTACTATCAGTACTACACTATTCCGAATCGTTTTCATAGCATTAGTTGTTTAAATTCAAGTACTTACTCTATTCTTCTTAACAAATTAACCAGCTTAAGGCCGTATTTGTTTAGTATAAGACAAGGATAGTTAACATTGGTTTAACCTGGAATGCCAAAGAAAGTAGTACTTTTTTCGCAATCCAGCAGCTCATCTGAGGGTGAAAAAACAACAGTTGAGCCGCTATTTCCGGCACTCGCACGAACTAGGCGTTCAGAAATCCGGCCCCAGGCTCATTGTTGTGGTATGTATAATCGGCTGAACGATCACTGGCTATGGTTCACAGGAATCCCCCTGGTAGCGTGCTAACCAACTACATTAGTTTTTCAACTCGACTACGAAGTGATTCTCACCTGTACCGACTTACTGACCCAGCCCTGCATCTGGCCTATACACTGGCAACGGGTCGGGTTACGCCACGCGGACAACGAACCAACGCTCACTAAAACGGCTGATGAACAGTAGGGAGAGTTGCCAGATTAGTGGCATAACGCTATCTTGCAGGCAACGTTCATCACTTTACCAGGCTTTTTATGAGTATAGATGCCGGTCTTTTCGTCAGTATGGGTCTTGCTGCCTGGGTCACCCGGCTATTCAGGCGTTTTTTCGATCTGCCGAATCGGCTGCCCTTCTGGGATAAGCCCGTCAAGCAGGCATGGTGGGTAACAGGCGTTGCCTTTTTTGCCATCGAGAAGCTTATGGGGATAAGCGACGACCATATCGATGATTGGTATCTATTTGTGATGGCCTCATTGCTGGCGTGTATGCTCTGGCTACTCCGCAGCTACCGCCCGGCCCGCACCCTTCTGCTGGCTCTAAGCCCATTTCTGGTGCTGTTTCTGGTCACGATGGTGGCTGAAATAGTGCTGGGCAAAAAGATGCTGAAGCAATACGAAGATATTATTGGCACCTCCTGGGCATTTGCCACTTTCTGGTATGTTGCTTTCAATGTCTTTGCCTGGAATCAGAAAAAAAACCTAGAAAAAGACCGCCTTTTCCGCGAAGAGCAGGAGCGGGCCAGGCAAACCGTTGAAGCGCAGAATGCCGCTCTCGAACGGTTGGTAGCTACGCGAACCGCCGAAATTACCCGCCAGAAAGAAGCCCTTGAACACACCCTGGCCGAACTAAAAGCCACCCAAAGCCAACTGATTCAGTCGGAAAAAATGGCGAGCCTGGGCGAACTCACGGCGGGTATTGCCCATGAGATTCAGAACCCCCTCAACTTTGTCAATAACTTCGCCGAAGTGAGCGTCGAGTTGATCGACGAACTGCGCGAAGAGCGCGAGAAAGGCCAGGACGAGGGGTTGGAAGCCGAAATTCTGGGCGACCTTCGTCAGAACCTCCTTAAAATCACCCATCACGGAGGGCGGGCCAGCAGTATTGTCAAGGGTATGTTGCAGCACTCGCGCAGCAGCAGCGGCCAACGCGAACCCACCGACCTCAATGCCCTGGCCGACGAGTACTTGCGGCTGGCCTATCATGGCCTGCGGGCAAAGGATAAATCGTTCAACGCCAATTTTGTGGCCCAATTCGACGAGTCATTGCCGCTCATCTCGGTGGTGCCGCAGGATATGGGGCGGGTGCTGCTCAATTTAATGACTAATGCATTTTATGCCGTGCAGCAACGCAGCAAAGAGCAGCCACCGGGCGACACCACCTACCAGCCTACCGTCACCGTTAATACGATAAGAATAGGGGTAGCAGTACGTGATGCCATGGTTGAGATTCGGGTAAAAGACAATGGTACGGGTATTCCCGAAGGCGTTCTGGAGAAAGTATTCCAGCCCTTTTTTACCACCAAACCCACCGGGCAGGGCACCGGGCTGGGGCTATCACTGGCCTATGATATTGTGACCAAAGGGCATGGTGGCACCATCGGCGTAAATAGCACCGAAGGCGTAGGTACCGAATTCACAATTCGCCTACCCATCAGCTAGCCTTTGGCATACAGGCGGCTATGACCGTTTGCGTATTGGGCCATACATACCGTAGGACAACGGCGTACTCGCCAGCCACGGTCTCCTGATTGATGGCTCCTAGGCTATCGTAAAAAGCTCTGGCCATGTAATTTTTTTCATACACCCATAGGTAAAACGGCGAGGTTGTGTCTTGCTGGTGCACCCATTCAGCCGCTTTTTTCATCAGTGCTTTGCCCAGCCCCCGACCTTTATACGCACTGGTCACGTGCAGGTTATCGAGCAGGGCGCCATATACTGGGTCGTTGCCCATATATACACAGGCAAAGCCCGCTAATTGGCTAGCCTCCTCGGCAAGAATGACCTGCCGGTTCAGGTCTTCTTCATCAAACCGCTCCTGCCAAACGTGTAGCCGCTCGGCATCGACTTCATGATCCAGAAACTCATCAGGCATAATACCCCGGTAGGTCTCTTGCCACGACCGGGCATGGAGGGCAGCAATCCGGGGAACATCGGTGGCGGTGGCAATGCGGAAGGTCATGGCTTACACGAGCGATTGGTGCATGATGTACGCATTGACAAACCCCAGGGTCTGATGCCGGAAAGCCTCCGGTAACTCCCCAATAATCTGGAAACCCAGCGATTCCCACAGGCGAATGGCCCGTTCATTGGTTTTTACTACGATATTGAACTGCATGGACCGGTATCCCAGTTTCCGGGCCTCATCAAGCGAAAACAGCGCCATTTGCTGGCCAATACCCTGGCCCATGTGGGCAGGGTGCACCATGTAACCCGCATTAGCCACATGCGAGCCTAGCCCCGGCTGGTTATTCTTCAGAAAAAATGTACCTACAATGGCATTATCCAGCACGGCTACGTACGACAGTATCCCCGGCCCCAGCCAAAACGCCAGCATCTCGGCTTTAGGGGTATCGGGCGCAAAAGCCCAGGTATCGCCGGGGGCAATAATTGGTTGGATAATGGCCCACAGGGGTTCACTATCGGCCACAGTAGCGCGTCGGAAAGCAATCATTCGGTTATTTTTTTGCTGGTAATTTTTTTTGTTCACCCCGCAGCAGCAGGGTTACTGACGACCCGCCTACATGATTGACCGTGGCTGAGTCGGGGGTAACAGTAACCTGCAACAACGCGCCCCTGAACCGGATTTTGAAGGCTAACGATTGCCAGCCCGCCGGGCAGTAGGGATCGAACGAGAGTTGGCCGTCAGCACTGACGCGCATCCCGCCAAAGCCCTTCACCACCGCCAGCCAGGTACCAGCCATACTGGTAATGTGGCAACCATCTTCAGTATCGTTGTTGTAATCGTCGAGGTCGAGCCGGGCGGTGCGCAGGTACATCTCATAGGCTTTTTCGGCATAGCCGAGTTTAGCCGCCTGAATGGCGTGTACGCAGGGCGACAGCGACGATTCATGCACGGTCATGGGTTCGTAAAA
>JBBQUC010000260.1:0-6241 GCA_038212815.1 Cytophagales bacterium | reverse complement strand
TAGAGGCTCCCTACCACCCCCGGCTCCCAGATAGGCAGCAAATGAAGACTATCGTGACTGGCGGGCAGGGTGAGCGTGTAGTTGACCACATTCCAGAACGTACCGATGGTGCGCACGTTTACGCCTACCATGTTGCTCTTTTTCAGCCACCGGCTATCGGGCAGTGAAGCAGCGGGACTTTCGACCGTTTCCTGCGGATTTAAGGCTTTACGCAGCAGGTCGTTGCCCAGCCGTTTGTGCAGAATATCGAGGGTTTGATAGACAGAGAATTTGACCGCCTGCTGGGGCAGCAGGTTCGGAACAAACGATGTCTGCCCCGACTGATACTGGTCGAGGTTGGTCCGGTAGTGCTGCTGCCAATCAGTTTGCAGGGTAGCGATGGAGGTTGCCATAGCGCAAATGTAAACCGGTTATCAAAACTAAACACTACCGTTATTTGTCATGGATACAGTTGCCCCTCAAAAAAGAATGACAGATACAGACGCGCTGATTATTGGTGGTGGCCTGGCGGGCCTGGTTGCCGCACTCGAACTGGCGCGGGCGGGGCATTTGGTTACGCTGGTCGAGCGCAAAACCTATCCCTTCCATAAGGTCTGTGGCGAGTACGTCTCCAACGAGGTACGCCCGTACCTCGAATCGCTGGGGGTTGATCTGGCCGGGCTGGGCGCAACCCACATCCGCCGGTTTGAGTTCAGCTCACCCGCAGGGCGTTTACTCCAGGCACCGCTCGATTTGGGAGGCTTCGGGATTAGCCGCTATACCCTCGACTATGCCCTGTATCAGCTTGGTCGGCAGGCGGGGGTACAGTTTATTCTGGGTAAGCAGGTCGATCAGGTACTGTATCAACCTGGTCTATCGGCTACCGATGCGGGCCGGTTTACCGCCACCCTGAACGACGGACAAACGGTAACTGCTCCCCTCGCGCTGGGCACGTTTGGCAAACGCACCAAGCTCGACAAGACCCTCGACCGGGCCTTTATGCGGCAACCCTCGCCCTACATTGGCGTGAAATACCACATCCGGCTCCCCGGTTTCCCAACCGATCTGATTGCGCTCCACAATTTTAAGGATGGCTACTGCGGCATCTCGGCCATTGAAGCGGATACCTTTTGCCTGTGCTACCTCACGACCCGCGACAACCTGCGGCAGCACGGCAACATTCCCGACATGGAGCGGGCCATTCTGCACCGCAACCCACACCTGCGGGCCATTTACGAACATGCCGACTTTTTGTACGACAAACCTGAAGTCATCAACGAAATATCGTTTGCCCCCAAGCGGGCTGTAGAGAACCATATCCTGATGGCGGGCGACTCGGCGGGGTTGATTACCCCCCTTTGCGGCAACGGCATGGCGATGGCCATTCACGGAGCCAAACTCCTGAGTGGCTTATCCAGTTCCTTTTTACGGGGTAATCTAACCCGCGCCGACCTCGAACAGCAGTATCAACGCGGCTGGTCGGCGCAGTTTGCCCGTCGGCTTTGGGTTGGGCGGCAGGTACAGCGGCTCTTCGGCGATGAGTGGCTGTCAGAAGCCGCCGTATCGGTATTCGGACTGGCCAAACCCTTATTGGGTGCGGTGATGAAACAAACCCACGGCCCTGTACTACCTGTGGCTACAGCACCCGCTATGCACTCGTTTAACAACCCTTCTTCTCCCGCCATCTGACCAATGCCTTCCCTGCTTCTTCTCTGGCTTCTGCTCCGGGTGAGTTTGCCGACTACCGCGCCAAAAACGTATTACCTCACCCCTACAGGGAGTGACACTGCCGACGGACTTTCTCCTCAAACGGCCTGGCAAACGGTAAACCGCGCCAACAAGCAGCAGTTTATGCCGGGAGACCAGGTATTGTTTCAGGGCGGCAGTCAATTTACGGGGATGCTCACCCTCACCGCTGAAGATGCCGGTACACCAACCCTCCCGGTTACCATTACCTCCTTTGGGCAGGGCCAGGCTATCCTACAAAACCCCGACACTTCGGCGATCAGCATCAGCGACGCGGGCGGGATGGTGGTTAAAAACCTCCTCCTCAAAAGTCCCGACCGTACTAAAAACCGGGGGTGTGGCCTACGTATTATCAATACCCTGCCCCAGGCCGACCAACGGCAGTTTATTCGGGTGGACAGTGTAACGGCATCGGGGTTTGGGCAGGATGGCATTTGCCTCGGCGGGGCCGCCCGCGATGGGAGTCAGAGTGGGTTTACCGATGTGCGGATTAGCCACTGCGTGCTGTTCGACAATCAATATCACGGGCTGTTTATCACGGGCATCTGGGATACCAACGCCAGCGGGTATGCCAATCACCATCTTCAGATTACGCACTGCCTGGTCTACGAAAATACCGGCGACCCGCTGTTTTTGGCTAACCATAGTGGTAGCGGTATGGAGATTGATGATGTTGAGGATGCTCAGATTACATATTGTGCAGCATATCGCAATGGGTTTCTCTGCAACGCCCGCGTAGGTGGCCCCTGTGGTATCTGGCTTCATGCCGCCAATCGAAGCACCATTCAGCACTGCGTGGCCATTGGCAACCGTACAGGCCGGGGTCTCGACGGGGCCGGTTTCGACCTCGACGGTGGTACTACCTATTGCCGTATTGAACACTGCTACGCCCGCGATAATGACGGAGCCGGTATTCTGGTCTGGAATTACGACCAGGCTCCGCATCGCTTAGGCGACAACGTTATTTGCCATAACATTCTGGAGAACAACGGGATTGCCAACAATTACGCCGACATCCACATGGGCACCAGCGGCACCCCCCTCGTCAATATGCTCGTTTACCAGAATACCGTGTTTAGCAGCCGTCAGCCAATGGGGAATCAACGGTGTATCTGGATAGGTCCCAACAGTGCGGTAGCTGTGCTGAACAACCTGCTCATCAGTAACAATGGGGCAGGCTATGTCGATAGTACCCCCAATCAGCCGTCTGTTCAACTCAGGGGTAACCTGATTTGGGCTACCAACGGCCAAACCCGGCTCCAGGCGGGTGCGCAGTTTGGTAACCCTCGCCTGGCAGCCCTCAATACTGATGAATCACCTACACCTATCACCCTACAGCAACTGCGCGGCTATCGGCCCTTGCCTGCATCTCCGTTGGGTAATGCCGGCATACACCTGTCCGCCTATCCTATACCCCGTCCACTAACCGGTTTTTGGGGTAAGCCCTCTGGCGAGAGAGCGGTGGGCGCGGGCAATTAACGCGGGCCGTTGGGTTTATAGCCCCAAAATCAGTTCCTTCATCTCGCTCCGAATCCGTTTCTTGTCGATTTTACCCACGCTGGTTTTCGGAATCTCCGACACAAATACAATCCGGTCGGGTACGTACCATTTGTTCAACTCACCCCGTTGCGCTTTGGCCTGCAAATCGGCTTTGATCCCCTCGGCTGAGAGGTTGGCATCGGGTTTCTGCACAATCAGCGCGTGGGGTCGCTCGCCCCAGCGTTCGTCCGGGAAACCCACCACGGCGGCTTCGGCCACACCCTCCACCTGCGAGAGTAAATCCTCGATGTCGAGCGATGATACCCACTCGCCCCCGGTCTTGATTACGTCTTTGGTGCGGTCGGCAATCAGCACCCAATTGTCGGGGGTAATACTGGCCACATCGCCGGTATGCAGCCAGCCTCCCTTCCAGAGTTCGGCACCGCGTTCGGGGTCGTTGTAGTAGCCCTGCGTCATCCAGGGGCCACGCGCCACCACCTCGCCGAGGGCATGACCGTCGTGGGCCACAAACTGCCCGGCATCGTCCATAAGCCGCATATCCACAAACGGCGAAATCCGGCCCGCACGGGTGCGTAGTTCGATTTGCTCTTCCTGTGGCCTATCGCGCTCTAAGTCGTTCAACTGCGTCAGCGACATAATGGGGGCGGTTTCCGACATGCCGTAGCCCTGATACACCTGAATACCGAGGTCGAGGGCGGCTTTGGCCAAGCCTTTGGTGAGGGCCGAGCCGCCGATTATGACCTTCCACTTACGCAAGTCCACCTGTTTGGCAATTGGGCTGTTGACCAGCATATTCAGGATGGTGGGGACGCAGTGCGAGAGGGTGACTTTCTCTTTCAAGAGCAATTGCAGCAGCAGGGCCGGATCGTAGCGGCCCGGATAAATCTGTTTGGCCGAGAGCATGGTGGCCAGGAACGGAAACCCCCAGGCGTGTACGTGGAACATGGGTGTGATGGGCATATACACGTCGGTAGTAGAGGAGAACGGCACAGCCTGATACCCGCACACAAACGTACACAGGCCCATGGTGTGCATAAATAACTGCCGGTGCGAGAAATACACGCCTTTCGGGTTGCCCGTTGTGCCGGTGGTATAAAACGTAGTGGCCCAGGTATTTTCGTCGAAATCCGGGAACTCATACTGGTCAGAAGCTTCGCTCAACAAGCTTTCGTACTCCCCCATGAACCCATCAGGGACAACGATGCTGGCGGGGTCGGTATAGGCTTTGTCGGTGAGCAGTACGCAGGTTTCGACGGTGGTAAGCTGGCTTTTTACCGCCGACAGAATGGGTAGAAAATCGTCGTGAATCAGCACCGCCTTGTCTTCGGCGTGGTTCATGGTGTAGAGAATCTGCGCGGGCGACAGCCGCACGTTGACCGTATGCAGAATGGCCCCAATACCCGTAATGGCAAAGTAGCTTTCGAGGTAGCGGTGACTATCCCAGTCGAACACGGCCACCGTGTCGCCCGGCCCGATACCGAGGTTGGTGAGTACGTTGGCTAACTGCCGCACCCGCCCATTGAAGGTCACGTAATTCATGCGGAACAGGTCGCGGTACACAATTTCGCGTTGCGGTTCATATTTCAGCGACTGCGCCAGCAGGGTTTTCAGGAGCATGGGTGGCTCGTGGGCTTCGGCGGTTCGGGGGATTAGTTTTGTCTGGATCACGGGGTCAAGTGGTTTTTAACAAAAGAAAGAAAGTTTTTCGATAACTTACCCTCGCCAATACCATTGTCATCCTGAATCCATGAAATCAGCCCTGCCTTTTCTTGTGCTTGCCCTTTGCCTATCGCTGATTTCATCGGAAACATCTGCCCAAACCGATTTTAAGTTTGAACACCTGACCACCGAGCAGGGCCTGTCGAACAACATGATTTGGAGTATTTGCCAGGACCGGGAGGGCTTTATGTGGTTTGGCACCCTCGACGGACTCAATCGTTACGATGGCTATACCTTCAAGATATTCCGGGCCGATCCCCGCGACCCGGAACACACCCTGCAACACAACATTATTTCGGCCATTCACGAAGACCGGGCGGGGCGGCTTTGGGTAGCTACCCTCGGCGGTGGTTTGCACCAGGTGGATAAGCGCACAGGGAATGTGACCTCCTACCGGATTGACCCTACCCGCGTAAACGTGTGGAATGTTATGTTCTCGATTCACGAAGACCATCAGGGAATTCTATGGATCGGGGCCAGCATAGGTATCGTCCGTTTTGACCCCCGTACCAAACAATATACCCTGTATCCAAGTCCCTCCGAAGAAGCAATAGGACATATCGTTGAGGATGCTGCCGGACAACTCTGGGCAGGCACCGGTAAGCAATTGTTGCGATTCGACCGCCAGACAGGTCAGTACACGGTCTTTCCGACCAATTACCTCGGCCAATCATTCGACTTCCGATCATTTTACATAACCCACGATAGCATGGCTTGGGTGGGTACGGCTAAGTCCGGGATTTTCCAAATGAACCCCCGACAACCCGGTCAGTTTACGCCGTACCGACCAAAAAACGACACAATCAACAAGACTTCTTCCAATAATGTCCTTTATGAATCAGGCGGTTATCTTTGGGTAGGCACCAGTGAAGGCTTGCAGCGAATTGATCAGCGAACTAATCAGGTCGTCACATATCAGGCCAATCCTGAACTACCCAATCGCCTAATCGAAAACACAGTTCGGGCCATTTATCGGGATCGTTCCGGAACCTTATGGGTGGGTACGGCGAGTGGACTAAACAAGGTAATCGCTCATCCTAAACGGTTCAATGCGTATCAAGTACTACCCACGCTTACCGCTATCCGGCGGAACGAAAACAACATCAGTACCGTGCTGGAAGATCATACGGGGACGGTATGGATTGGCAACGCAGGTACGTTTACGACAGGCGATTTTCAGTCTGGGCTATTTCGCTACGATACCAAGCGCAAACTGGCCGAACATATCCCGGCGAATCTGGCTAACCCGAATGGATTGTTAAGTGAAGCAGTTCGGTTTCTGTATGAAGATCGGACC
>JBBQUC010000259.1:0-6241 GCA_038212815.1 Cytophagales bacterium | reverse complement strand
TATCGCGAGGCTGGCAAAAAAGCGGGTCACCCCCCTGAGCAATTGACCGTAGGGCTACACTCGCTGGGGTATGTGGCCAACACCTCGCAGGAGGCCATCGACGAGTTTTTCCCCGGCTATGCCGAAACCTTCACCCGCATTGGGCGCGAGCGAGGTTGGCCCCCCGTTACGCGGGCGCACTTCGAGGCTCAGCGGGGGCCGTTGGGTGCCCTGCTGGTGGGTAGCCCCGACGAGGTTGCCGAGAAAATTCAGCGGCACAGCAAGGCGTTGGGGGGTATCTCGCGGGTATCGTTTCAGATGGATAATGCTAATCTATCCCACGCCAAACTCATGCAGGCCATCGACCTGATTGGCGCACGGGTAAAGCCGCTGGTCGCTGCCGGTAACTAATCAGCTTTCCACTTAACCCGTCGCCCGTTTTTGTAGGAGCGGGTTTTGTCGGCGGCATCCCTATCGGCCTCGTTGCCTACCATCGCAAAAGAGGCCGGGTCAGCTCCGGTCAGGGACTTGCCTTCGTAATATACGCGTTGGCCGTCTTTAGCATAGCCCAATTCCAGCAGGGTAAACCCGTGGCTGTCAACCTGGGGTAGTGGCTTGTTTGCATAAAAAACGGTGTGGGCATCCCGTCCGTAGTTATCGGCTAACAGGGTAAATGTGGCTTTATCAGCTCCGGCAATCAACTGTTCCTGAAAATACACGTGTTTGCTGTCGGTGGCGTAGGTCGAGTGTACCTCATCCCACTGCTTGAGCGTGGTTGGATCGGCAAGGGCCAACTGTTTATCCTGAAAATACGCGTGGGCTTTATCGGTGGCATAATACATCCCAACGGCGGTGAACGAGGCTGGGTCAGCCGCTTGAATGACCGTCACCCCCGTAGCCGAATCACCGTTGGGGTTGTCCAGGTTAGTCCAGGCATAGTAGGCCGCCCGCCGGTCTTTGGCAAAATTTCGACTCAAACCGGTAAATGAACCGCCGTCGCTCCCAGCAATGGGCTTGAGGTCGAAATAGGCAACCTGCTTATCTTTCCCAAACCGGTAGTCGAGCGGCACGAACGAGGCCACGTCGGCCACGGAAAACCCAACCCCCTTGTAATACCCGCGAAACTTATCTTTGGCATAGTCATATGGGGTGGCAAACACCGAAAACGAGCGGGCATCGGCCACCGGAATTTTCTCGACTATATCCTTCCGCCGGGTATCGAAGAGCTTAAAATCCAGATAATTGTCGCAGTAATAGACCGCGACCCGATCTGTGCCGTAGTGTTCATCGAGGGCTTCAAACGTAGCTCCTTCTAGCCCATCGAGAACAATACCCCGGTAATAAGCGTGCTTGTCGTCTTTGCCAAAAACGGCATTTAGCTCGGTAAACGATGCAGGGTCTGCCGAGGTCATGCGGTAATCATCGTAATACACCGCGCCATCTTTGGTGTCGTAGCCCGATTTTTTGCACGAACTTAACAGACCCAGCCCAAGCACGGAGAACAGGATATGGAGCAGTTTCATACGCTGGTTAGTTGAATAGGTGTTACCTCAGTCTGCAAACTAAGGCACGCGCCTGATCTGTTGCAACCAAAAACCCATACTGAGTCGGTTTAGGCCGATAACGGGGACAAACGGGGGTGTATCTGGTAAACCCAAGCCCATCACTTTTTCAGAAACGCAATCAGGCCCGGAAAGAAGTGCGGCTGATCGTCCCACAGGCTCAGGTGGCTCCCGTTGGGGCAGAGCAGAAACTCTCCATTCGGGAATTGGGTGGCCATCCAGCGCATGTATTCGGGGTCCATCGTGTCGTGGGTAGCGCCAATAACCAGGGTGCGGGTTTTAATCGAGGGCAGTTCGCGGCTTACGTCCCATTTTTCGAGCTTGCCCGATATGCCAAACTCGCTGGGGCCTTGCATCGACACATAAATCTGCTGGTTTGTTTTAGCCGATGCGCGGTTTACGGCATCAGGCCACTGGGCGACTGGCAGTCGCAGCAGGTGCTTTTCGTAGAAATTAGGGAGCAGCAGGCCCATGTAGCGCGGGTTGGCAAAATCGTGTTTAGCCTCCAGACTCCGTATGTCGGTTAACACAGCGGGCGGCATCTGTTTGGCTAACACCTGATCGGCATAGACCCCGTATTTCGGGCAACTCGCCATCATATTACTGATAATTAGCCCTTTGAGGTTTTGCTGGTATTTGAGGGCGTATTGCATGGCCAGAATGCCTCCCCACGACTGGCCGAGCAAATAAAAATTGTCTTTATTCAGCCCAAGGGCCACCCGTACCTGTTCCACCTCGTCTACAAACCGGGGCAGTTCCCACAGGGTGCTGTCTTTGGGCTGGTCAGAGTAAGCCGAGCCGAGTTGGTCGTAATAGATAAACTCGATCCCCTCCTGCGGCAAAAACCCCTCGAACGACTCGAAGTATTCGTGGGTGCTGCCCGGCCCGCCATGCAGCAACAGCACTTTGGTGGTGGGGTTATTCCCAAAGCGTTTTGTCCAGACCCTAAATTCCCCTTTGGGGGTTTTAATCGGAATCATCCGCACGCCACCACTTTGGAGGCCCGTATCGGCCTGGGCAAAATACGTTTTCAGGTTGGGCGTACTACCCGAAGGTGCGTTACAGGCCGCAAGCCAGGCCACAAATAGACTAAACAGAAGCAGATTTTTCATGAGAGATAACGGAAAGAGTGCTGCAATGGAGGTTGAACCAGTGTTCAACTAGCGGCTCAGGCTTCGAGTTCAAACAGGGCTTCGATCTCGACGGAGATATTCGATGGCAACGACCCCATGCCCACGGCACTGCGTACGCCAATCCCGTTGTCGGTGCCCCAGATTTGGGCGAAGAGGTCGCTACAGCCGTTGATAACGGTGGGGTGAGCCTCAAAATCGGCTACACAGTTCACCATGCCCAGCACCTTGACCACCCGTTTTATCCGGTTCAAACTGCCCAGGGTTGCCAGAAGCGTCGATACAATAGCGAGGCCAGTTTGTTTAGCCGCCTGTACACCAAAGGCCATGTCCACGGCATCGCCCACACGGCCCGTCATCAGGGTATCGTCGGGCAGGTAGGGGCCATGCCCCGATACATAAACAAACTGGCCAACCACCAGACAGGGTTTATACAGTCCTTTCGGCGTGGGAGCCGGGGGTAACTGGAGGTGAAGGGCGGCAAAATTTTCGTCGGGGGTTAGCATGTCGATGCGGGTTTAGGAACGGGTTTAGCAATTGATGCAGCAATATGCCAAAAAAACCCGTACCTTTGCACCCTTATTTCAACCGGGGGACGGGTTCCCCCACCGAAAACTAACAGTAATGGCAGTTAAGATTCGTTTAGCGCGTCGTGGACGCAAAAAAATGGCGATGTACGACATCGTAATTGCAGAGGCTCGTAGCCCCCGCGATGGCCGGTTTATCGAAAAAATCGGTACGTACAACCCCAACTCCGACCCATCAACGGTCGTACTGAAATCAGACCGTGCGCTATATTGGCTCATGGTTGGTGCTGAACCCACCGACACCACCCGGTCGATCCTGTCGCACGAGGGGGTTATGCTCCGCAAACACCTGCAAGTAGGGGTAAACAAAGGCGCGATTACCCAGGAAGTAGCCGATGGTAAATTTACCGACTGGAAAGAAGGCAAAACGGGACGCATTGGCGATACCGCCGATAACAAGCAGCAGCAGAAAGACCAGGATCGTGAAGCCCGTCTGGAAGCAGAGCGCAAGGTAAATGCCGCCCGAGTAGAAGCCATTGCCGCTAAAAACCGTGTACCCGAACCAGAAGCTCCTGCCGTTGAAGAAGTAGTTGCCGAAGCACCCGCTGCCGAGGACACCACCGGCGAAGCTGCCGCTGAGTAAGTACAGGCGAGATAACGTACTAAATGAGCCTGTTCTATCTCCAGACAGGCTCATTTTAGTTTTAATTGTTTTGACGTTGGGACACAGCGACTAAAAATACCCATGACCAAAGACGATTGCTTTCAACTCGGCCATATTACCAAAACCCACGGCATCAATGGTGAGGTAGTTTTTTTTCTGGATGTCGATGAACCCGCCGACTACGACGACCTGGAGTCGGTGCTGATTGAGGTGCGGGGCGAACTGCTGCCCTACTTCATCGAGTCGATGTCGGTGAACCGCAACAAGGCCATTGTGGCCCTCGAAGAGGTGGACACCATCGAGCAGGCTGAGCGGCTTATCAACTGCCCGCTGTACCTACCTCTCGATAACCTCGAAGTCATTAATGACCCCGACCGGTTTTATTACCACGAGATTATTGGCTACCGGGTGGTCGATGTCGAAGCGGGCCAACTGGGTACGGTAACGACCGTATATGCCATGCCGACCCAGGATTTGATTGCGATGGACTACGATGGAGTCGAGGTACTGATTCCGGTAAACAGTGCCATTGTACGGACCATCGACCGTGACCAGAAGCAACTCCATGTGGTGCTGCCGCCCGGTTTGCTGGATGTATTCGTGTCGGAGAAAAAAGATAAAACGGCCCCTGACGATGGTCTGGAAACCGATGCGGATTGATATTATCACTTGTCTTCCCCGGCTGCTCGACTCGTTTTTTGCCCATTCCATCCTGCAACGGGCACAGCAGGGTAGGTTTGTGGAGATAGTCGTACACGACCTGCGCGACTACACCGCTGACAAGCACCGGCGCGTTGACGACTATGCCTTTGGCGGTGCAGCGGGCATGGTGCTGCAGATTGAACCCATTGCCCGCTGCATCCGGGCATTGCAAGCCCAACGGGGTTACGATGAGGTGATTTACATGACCCCCGATGGCGAACGGCTGGCGCAGCCCACGGCCAACCGGCTCTCGCTGCTGACCAACCTCATTATTCTCTGTGGCCACTACAAAGGGGTCGATGAGCGCGTCCGTGAACAGTTCATTACCAAAGAAATCAGCATTGGCGACTACGTATTATCCGGGGGCGAGTTGGCCGCTGCTGTACTCTCCGATGCCATTATCCGGCTGCTGCCCGGCGTACTGAACGACGAAACCTCAGCCCTCACCGATTCATTTCAGGATAACCTGCTGGCTCCACCCGTTTATACCCGACCCGCCGAGTTTGAAGGATGGGCGGTACCGGCCATTCTCCTGTCGGGCCACGAAGCTAAGATCGACGAGTGGCGGTTTCAGCAGGCACTGGCCCGCACCCAACAACGCCGACCCGACCTACTCGACTAATTTTTTGTTAACTTGGCCACCCAAATCGTCGGCCTGGCTCGCTAGCCCGCCTTCTGGTATGAGCAAGTTGTTTACCCCGCCCCGTTCCTTACAACCCTACCTGCCCGACGTTACCCCTGTCCGGCGGATTCGGTACTTTATTTTCCTGCGCGATGTGCTGATTCTGGCCCTCACCAGTTTTGGCGGCCCACAAGTACACCTGGCCCTCATGCTCGACCGGTTTGTGCAGCAGCGGGCTTACCTCACCGAGGCCGAACTGCTGGAGCTAACGGCCCTCTGTCAGGTGCTGCCCGGCCCTACCTCTACGCAGACTATTACGGCCCTGGGGTTTAAAATGGGCGGCCCCAACCTGGCCTACCTCACCCTGTTTGTGTGGGCCATGCCCGCCGTGCTGATTATGACCGGCGCGGGTATTGGCGTATATTATTTACAGGCCAACCACCTCTCGCTCAACTTCGCGCGGTTTATCCAGCCCATGGCGGTGGGGTTTCTGATTGTGGCAGGCTACCGCATTGGTCTCAAGGTGATCCATAACCAAACGGGACTGTTGCTGGCCATTGTAGCGGCTCTGGTCGCGTACTCCTTCCGCTCGCCGTTTATGACCCCCATTGTCATTGCGGTAGGGGGAGCAACCACAGCCCTCACCTACAAAAAGCAGGCCCGCATGGATAAAAACCCGGTCAACATCCGCTGGGCTAACTTTCTGCTTTGGCTGGTGGTATTTGTGGGGGCCGCTATCATGGGGGCCTATACGCGCCTGCTCCCCGTACGGCTGTTCGAGAATTTTTACCGCAATGGCAGTCTGGTGTTTGGCGGGGGACAGGTATTGACCCCCATGCTCTATAATGAGTTTGTCGTATTTAAGCATTACCTCAGCCGCGAGGAGTTTCTGTCAGGTTTAGGGTTGGTACAGGCCGTGCCGGGGCCGGTCTTTGCCTTTGCGTCGTATATCGGTGCGCTGGCCATGCGCGGGCAGGGTATGCATGGGCAGTTGCTGGGCAGTCTGGCTGCTACCACCGGCATTTTTCTGCCTGGCACCTTCCTGATCTTCTTTG
>JBBQUC010000258.1:0-6251 GCA_038212815.1 Cytophagales bacterium | reverse complement strand
GGTCAGATACTGGAAAGGGCCAACGTAATCGCGGACGGTAGTGCTGCCACTGGTGGTGTAGGTCTGGCGGAGTTTGTTACCCGCTGCATCATAGTCGTAGCTGATACTGGCGTTAGCAAACACTACCTGCTGGGGTCGTTTAAGCACATTGTAGCTGATACCGGTAATACCCCGGTTTTTGTCGCTGCTCAGGCTCCCGTCGGGCCAGTAGGTATAATCATTGCCGCTGGTGTTTCCATCGGAGAAACCCGCCGTGTTGTTGCTGTTGTCGGCCACGGCGGTGAGGGTATTGCCCACCCCGTAACTGTAACTAAGCTGGTCGGTGGCTGCCGCACTGCCCCGGCTGAGGGTGAGCAGGTTGCCATTGGCATCGTAGGTGAGAGCGGGCAGGGAATAGTCTTCGCCAGCGGGGCCGGTGTAGGTAGCCGCCGAGAGCCGCCCGGCCCCGTCGTAGGCATAGGTGTAGGCGCGTTGCTGGAAGGGCTGTCGGCTACCGGCCCAGCGTTGCTTGCCGATGGTGCCATCGTAGCGGTTGGCCGTTTCGTAGTCGAGGGCAAAGCCAAAGGCTTTTCCGCTGCCCGTTACATCGGGGGTGATGCCCGTTAGGTTCAGGCCCCTGAGCCAGCCCCGCAGGTGGTAGCTGTAGGTCAGTGTCTGCAAACTGCCCCCAGTGGTGGCCGCTCCGCTGAGGGCCAACTGCCCGCCCGCCGGAATAATCAGCCGCCCGTTAAGGAGGAGCTTTGCCGCCTGCTGTGGCAGGCCCACGGGCAGCGTCACGCTGTGGGGGGCGGCAATGATAGTCAGGTCGGCAGGGGTGGGCACGGCTCCGCTCTGCCAGGTAGTGGTGGCGTTCCACCCTCCGTTCTGTACACTGGTCTGGGTGCCGCTGGGTTGCCATTGTTTCTGGCTCAGGCGGCCAATGGCATCGTAGCTATAGCCCGCCAGCACCACCGGGGTGTTGGCCCCCACCTGATGGGTGGTGGTTTTTCGTCGCCCCAGGTGGTCGTAGGTATAGGTGGTACTTACGGTGGTGAGGGTAGCCCCCGTGCCGGGCTGGTGGCGCAGGGTACTCGTCAGCAATTCGCCATTGAAGCTGTAGGCATTGTCGGTACGGTCGGTGCCGCCGAGGTGGTTTTGAGACTGGGTTTGCAGCACACGGCCTTTCTCGTCGTACCAGTTGGCGGCATTATACCAGTAGCCCGTTGCCAGATTACGCCGACCGCTGAAGGTGGGCAGTCCGGTGGCATAGGGGTAGGGCGTAGCCGAAGCCCCGGCAGCGTTGAGGGTTAGGGGGCAGTTGGTGTAGGTATCGTAGGTCTGTTGCGAAAGCAGGTCGAGGCCGTTCTGGGGTACGCTGGCCGGAAAATCGTTGGCGTTAGTGGCGGCAAAAGCAGCCCTGAGGGTAGCGGCATCGGTGCTGAGCTGGGTACGCCCGGTGGTGGCGGGGCGACTCTGGCTGTCGAAGGTGGTGTAGCGCCAATAGACCTGGTTTTGCGGATTACCGCCCGTGCGGTCCTGCTCGTCCTGCTGCATCACAGGTCGGTCCTGAGGGTCATAGACCAGGTCGGTCCAGCCCGCCGAGGGGATGAGTTTACGGGTCAGCCTGCCGCGAGTGTCGTAGCGATAGATATAGCCATTGTCGGTGAGGATGGCTGGGGGTGCGGTCTCGAAGTCGAGGGAGGCCGATGGGCCAGTGGTTATAAACCAGTTGTAGAGTTTTGGGGGCAGCACAGCCGCCAGCCGTTCAAAGGAGTCATAGACGTAGGCGGTGGTGAGGGTCTGGTTCTGGGGGCTGGCCGTAAGCACGTCGCGCCGGATGAGTCGCCCCTGCAGGTCGGTATAGTCGATGGTCTGATTATTCTGCTCGTCGGTGGCGGTACGGGTGGCAATATCGGTGTGGGCAAAATAGTCCCAGGTGGCTATATTCTCGATATGGCCGTATAGTGTTTTAGAAAAGAGGTTAGCTTTAAATCGGATAACGGAATTGGCCGGGGCAACCCCGTAGCTCACCTGGCTAGCACGATTGGCGGTTCGCCAGGCTTGTCCGGCACCCCATTGTTTCACAGGTCGCTGTTGGGGCGAGACTTCATAGACGGTTTGGGCAAAGGGATAGGGGTCATTACCGTAAAACCCCTGCGCTACCGCCTGGAGGTTTGTCTGTATGCTTCCTCCCACTCCGCCAGGCATGGGCAGGAATACCTGATCGGTGCGTCCGTAGGCATCGTAGGTCATTGCGCCGGTAATGATGTCGGCCTGCGCATTGCCAGCCGCCCGCACCTGCACCGTTTGAATTGGTCTTCCTAGGCCATCCATGTAGCCGATGGTAGCGGGTGCATCGCTATAGGTAGTGGTGAAACTAACCGCTGTTTGTGGGGTGCGTGGTGTTTGTTCGACCACGTAGTTGGTGTTGGCCGAGGGGCTAACCTGGGCCGGGGCATAAGTGGCCCATAGCCAGCTAATGGTTATGAAAAAATAAAGTGGTTTCATCTGTGTGGTGGTTACTGGCCGGTTATGTAGTTGTAGGTGTAGTGTTTGAGCACCTTGCCATTGTGGTCTTTGATGGTCTGTAATCGGCCAATGTTATCGTAGAAGTAGGAAGTCTTTACGCCCCGTGGGTCGGTCATGCTGTCGGGGCCAAGCAGGGGTAACTTATACGTATACTGGGTGGTTTGGGCGGTGGTGAGGTCTTTGTTGGTAATGTGGCTGCTTACCGTAGAGAACGTAACTCCCCCGGTTGGGGTATAGGTGGAGTACGTAAACGCTGTAGCAGGGCCATTGGTAAGGGGAGCCACCTCATAACGCAGCAGGTTGCCGTAGGCATCATAGCCGGGCATTTTCAGCCGCAGGGCATAGCGGGGGTCATACAGAAAGGTGTCTCCTCCTTCCGCATCGATATATCGCTTCGGGGCCGATTTGTAGGCATTGGCCGAGAATGTACCCAATTCAGCTTCGAGGAGGTATGTCTGGTAAGGCAAAGCTGTTGGCAGGCCGTTGAGTGTGGCAGGCGTAAAGCTGGTAAACTGGCCGGTTTTGTAATCTTTGCCCGAGCTGGCTGATTCCCGCCGAAAGCGAACCGATTCAATGGAAACATACATATTGCGGCTTTGGAGAGCTTTTATCCCCAGCAGTTCAGGGCTGGTGGTGGCCGTAATGATGCCGTAGTCCTGTGGGTAGTAGTATTCGGTACCCAGCACAATGCCTCCCTCGGCCAGCAACCGGGTTTCGCGGGGCTGATAAAAACCAGTTGCATAGTCGGTCTGCTCGACATGAAGCGTATAGCGGCCCGAATTATCATCGGCATACTGATACGTGCTGGTACTGATGGGTTTGGTCAGCCCAGACTGAAACCGATACAAAAGTGGGCGTGGCGAGGTGTAGTCGTCGGCAGGTGTCATGCACCCATTGGGAGGTGGATAAGTTACCGTGCCAATTTGCTGAACAGCCCGCCAAATGAGTGTACCGGCGAATTCGGTAGTTTGCCCACTCGCTAGCTGGCTGTAGGCATAGGCAACCCGCGAGCGTAAATTATTACCGGTATCATAGGTAGTTTGGCTGGTCAACTGCCCCCGATCCCAGCTTCGGCTGTTTAGAAAACTGCGCCCGCCCCCCGGCTGAAAAAAAGCATCGACAGCATCATCGCGGTAGGTGTACACGGTTTTGCCGATGCTGACACCACTTCCGTTTTCCTGATATTCCGTTACGCTCGGATACGTCACGGGCGATCCTTCATCGGGGGTCAATGGATAATTGGGAGCCGATGTAAACGTCCAGGCTTTGTAGTTGTATGATTGGGGAAGGGCTGTACCCGCTGGCTCATAATAGTTCAGGGTCAGTACATTCGTATAGGTTTTAACCAGGTTAGACCGAAACGTACCCGTGCCGTAGCTGTAGGTTTTGCGGGTTGCCAGTTGCCCCGCCGTTGTGTAGGCGCGTATTTGTTTTACCCGCAGGCCCCCGGCCAGTGTATTGGTGCTTTCGTAACGATTGGTTTCAAAGTCAAATTCGGTATATCCACCCGTTGGGTAGCTGATGCCGGCAATACTGCCCGCTTTCATATACGTTTCATTAGGCTCGCGGTTGGCATCGCCGATGGTAATCGTCGTATTAGCCGGACTGGAAGTACGTGCTTTAAAGACAAAGGGTCTCTGAGCAATAAGTGTTGTGCCGGTTTGCCCGTTATAATACCCCCAGTAGTCTTTTGCCCGGCTGCTTGTGCCGGGCAACGCCGTTTGATTGTAGGTGATACCATACGAACCGATAATGGTGGTGCCATCCTGCGCTACTATTCTGACATTTTTCAGAAAACTCCCATTCACATCGTCGATGCCATTCTGCGTGGAATAGTGCATCGTAAACCGCTTAATCCGCTCAAATTGAGCTGTACTGACATTATAGCCTAAAATGTCAATGTAGTCCAGCACCTGCGTATCATCGCTGCGTGACCTTCGTCCAAGCTGAATTTTACCCCCCGGAAACTGAATTTCCGTTGGGTAGCGCGTACCAACGGTGGCTCCGGCATCCCGCGAGGTAGGCGGCAATATAAGTCCTGTTTGTACGCCGGAATCATTCGTTCCAGTTTCATTCAGTTCGCCCTGAACAACCCACGTATCTATTAGTTCAGGCGATGAATTCTGGTTGATGGGCGGAGAATAGGTGTACAATGCCCGGTCGTTATTGGTGGCACTCGTAATTTCGCTTAAATACCAGGCACTCGTGTAGTTGGCATACTGATTAGGCGTTGTGGTATTGTTGAATGTACTCTCTGCATCGCTATACCGATAAAGTGTACCATCCGTTTCCACAACCGTAAACGATGTTAGATCACTAACCGACTGAATCTGAACCGGCTCCGACCGGAGCAGTACAAAGTTTGGGGCGGCAGGGGTTGCATAGTTCGGAAACAGCATGAACGTGTTGCTCCCCGACGGGCTGCGATAGGCGAATAAATCACGCTGGCTATCGGTTTCATTATTGGCAAGCGGACGAATAAGATCGTTGATTGTCGGGGTTAAACAGTCTGGATTTGGTGTCGGCACAGAGCGGTCAATCAGACCGCTGGCGGCTGTTTCCTGATCGGGGCGACTTTGTACATTCCGCGTAATTATGCCACCGGTCTGCAAACTCCAACCCAAACCAACCCACGAGGGCAGATCATTGACCCGAACGCCGGACGCGTGGTATGTCAGCTTAATTGGAACAGTAACAGCCCCAACTTTAAACTCATGAATGGGAATCTCGATGGTAGGTACACCCGTGTATAAACTGACCGAATAGTCGCCATAACGTGCCAATGCAGCAACAGTTGGCGATTTAGGCGTAATCTGGGGGAGTAATGACTTAAGCTGGTCAGCATTTATCACCTGGGCATTGGGTAGCGAATCTTTTTTCGGTTTGTCCTGGGCATTGGCTATGGCAGTACCGCCTAATGTCAGCAACAAGAGTGAAATGGTGCGAATGTATAACATGAGCTAATAGATGATGCTTAGTTGTTGCTAATGTAGCAAGAATTAAGCACCTAACAAGCAAATTTGTTACCGCAACTTCAGAGTTGCCAGTGCCAGCACAGCCAGCATGATGCCTACAATCCAGAGCCGGGTCACTATTTTGGCTTCGTGATACCCTTGTTTCTGGAAATGGTGGTGTAGGGGTGACATCAGGAAAATACGCCTGCCCTCGCCGTATTTTCGTTTGGTGTATTTAAAGTAACTGACCTGCATAATTACCGACACCAACTCGACCAGGAAAATACCGCAGATAACGGGAATCATCCACTCTTTTCGGATGGCCAGACACAGCACGGCAATCACTCCGCCCAGCATCAGACTGCCCGTATCGCCCATGAATACCTGCGCTGGATATGAGTTGTACCACAAAAAACCAACGCAGGCTCCCACAAAAGCCGCGCAGAAAATAACCAGTTCGCCCGAATTAGGGATATACATGATATTAAGGTACTGCGAAAATACCTTGTTGCCTGATAAATAGGCCAGTACGCCAATAGTTAGCCCAATGATCACCGAAGTGCCAGCCGCCAGCCCGTCGATGCCATCGGTAATGTTGGCTCCGTTAGATACGGCTGTGATGATAAAAATACAAATCAGTACGTACACTACCCAGGTGTACTGGTCAGGCAAAAGCCCAAATAATAGCGAGCTATAATCGAACTCGTTGTTTTTCAGAAACGGAATAGTGGTTAGAGTCGATTTAATATCCGTGTAAACATCGGGAACGTTGGAGGTGCTGAGCAAGCG
>JBBQUC010000257.1:0-6253 GCA_038212815.1 Cytophagales bacterium | reverse complement strand
CGGCCATACCGGCGTATATACGGCCTGTTAACCATTGGAGCCTTACTGATTACAGTACTGCATATTCCCCCCGATCAACCGTCTACCGTGAATAGTGTTACCGTTCGGGTATTTGCTATGCTGATTGTCATGGTATATTTTACCTGGTTGATTAGTGACCTGCGGATCAAGAATATGCTGATTCATGGGCTTTTCTGGGGGAGCGCGGGGCTGCTGATATATGCCGCCGGCACGTTCTTTATGTACCTCTTTACCGAATATACGTTCTCGGCCAGTACACCCTACCCTGTATTCGACCGCTATTGGAATATCAATCAGTTCTTTTTCATATTACTCTGCATTTTGTCAGCGATTGGTTTGTGGGTGAGTAAATATGAACAACAGAATAGCATCTGATCGATGCTGGTTAGCCTGACTGAGCAGTGCTCCTTCTAATTATTCCCTTAACACATGCACCGAATTCCAATGAAAAAAAACCTGTTTACGGCTGCCTTGCTGCTGGCAGCCATAGTTGCCTGCCAAAACGATCAATCGCAGCTTTCCCCTACTAAAAATCTGACTGTTAGTGATATAGGTAAACTTGTTTCGGCTAGCGAAGCCTTTAGCCAGGCTGCGTCGTATCAGCAGGCTGATCCAGCCGGTATTTTTGCCGTAGCCTATAGTCGTACCGTTATCGAATCGGTGCTAAACCAGCCGGGAGCCATTGGGATTCGGCTCTATTACGTCAACGATGCTACAGGGAATCGGTCGCTTTCGCTGATTGGTATCGACAAAAATCTGAACAACATCAGTACGCTGCACCAACCCAATGCCCGTGATACGGATGCGGGTGGCCTGGCGGCTAGCAGCGGTATGCCCTGCCCGCAGCACTGCACCAGTACATCCCGCACCAGCTTGCCGACCGATAGTGTGACTATTAAAAATAAGGGTAACCTGATTGGAATGGGGCTGATGCGCGAGCAGGTAAACGCCTATGCCACTAGAAACCCAACCGGTTCCCGCGCCATAGCTTTTGGGCGGCAGGTGCTAACCGACGTGCTAACCCAGAAAGACTGCGTTGGCCTACGGTTTTATTTTACCAACACTGCCGAAACTACCCGTAATCTGATATTTGTGGGCATAAATGACCAGTCCGACGATATACGGGCTACAGCAAAGAGTCCAGGCTATGTAGGCGGAAATGGGAAACCCTGCGCCGAAGACTGTGCCTTCTAACAACATCTGTTGTGGCAATCAGTATCACCAGGGTAGAGCCGTTCCTTTCCGTTGGCTAAGTCAACTAAACCAGTCTATTGACATTCAGGTTATTATTTAACATCTTTACTGTATGGGCATATTAATTGCCCTGGCAGTTTGCAAATTATCATGGACTCCGGATTTATTATTGCTGTGGGCACGGCTATGCTACTGATGATGACTGTGTTCATTGTCAGCTTCGTAGCCTATTACCAGCAAAAGCAGGTGCGTCAGCAGTTGACCCTTAAAGAACTTCAGGAGAAGCACCGCATCGAACTGATGCGGGCTACCTTTCGGGGGCAGGAAGTTGAACGCCGTCGGCTGGCGAGCGACCTGCATGATGATATTGGCACCATGCTGTCGGTAACAAAAATGAGCTTGAATGCCCTGGATCGGCATGTGCGCGAAAGGCCCGGCCTGGACCTGATGATGCACAAAACCCGTTCGCTCATTGACCAGACCATGACCAATGTCAGGCGCATCAGCCGCGATCTGGTGCCGACTACCCTTGACCGGTTTGGGCTGATTGCCGCGCTGGAAGAGTTGGCCGAACGCGCCACCGATGGGGAGTTTATCGTCAATCTTGAATGTCCCGAAACCTTACTCAAGTTAAGCGCATCGCTTGAATTAACCCTCTACCGCATTGCGCAGGAACTGGTTAATAATGCCATTAAACATGCCTTTGCCCGACACATTACTATTCGGCTCATTTGTTTCGACGATGCTATCCGTCTATCGGTAATCGACGATGGCCGGGGGTTCGATATGGATAAACTGGTGCATGACAAGGGGGATGGCCTCGGCCTGCTCAACATTGAAAGTCGCCTGAGTGTAATGGATGGGTATGTTACCTTCGATGTAGCACCGGGGCGAGGTTCGCAGATTCATATCCAGATTAAGCTGAAAGACCAGCAACCTGTTTACGAATAGTAAGAAGTGATTTATTTATTCAGTAATTTGGCCCAACGTAACCGGTTTGGCAGACTTATTGGCTGGTAGTTTGATAATTCATTATCAACCATTGTCCGGTCATCTGCATGATTTCCTTAGTTCCTGAACCTTATGAGAAAGATTAAGTTAGCACTGGTTGACGACCATAACCTGTTTCGTAGAGGTATTGCTGCCATCCTGGGTCAAATCAACGATTTTGAATTAGTATTAGAAGCAAGCAACGGGCAGGAGTTTCTCGACAAGATTAGTCGTAAAATGCCCGATGTGGTGTTGCTCGATCTGCAAATGCCAGTGCTTGATGGCACCGCTACAGCTGAGTATCTCCACGAGAATTATCCGCTGGTGAAAATAATTGTGCTCACCATGCATGATGAAGACCGCATGGTGCTGCACCTGCTGGAAAAAGGCGTGAGTGGCTACCTATTGAAAGATGCCGACCCCGACGAGGTGGAGAAAGCCATTCGGAAGGTAATGGACGAGGGTGTTTACCTCAACGACTTTGTCTCGAAAGCCATGCTGCGAAAAATGACCCACAAAACCACGGTGGTGAAGCAGCCCACGCTCTACAACAGCAAAATTCTGCTGTCGGAGCGCGAAAAAGAGGTGCTCAAACTCATTTGCGAAGGGATGTCAACCGCCGAAATCTCTGATCAGATTTTTCTTAGCCCCCGTACCGTAGAGGGCCATCGGCTGCGCATCATGGAAAAAACCGGTACTAAAAATACGGCAGGCATGGTGGCCTACGCCTTTAAGAATGATCTGGTGTAAGTGCTGGCAGGAGGTTTAATAAGTACTGCCCATACCCACTTTTTACCAGCGGCTGGGCAATGGTTCGCAACTCGTTGGCGGTAATATAGTTCATGTGGTAGGCCACTTCTTCAATACAGCCTACTTTCAGCCCCTGCCGTTCTTCTATAACCTGCACAAACTGCCCCGCCTGCATCAACGAAGCAAAGGTGCCGGTATCGAGCCACGCCGTACCCCGGTCCAGAATGCTGACCTTGAGTTGTTTCCGCTCTAAATACACCTTGTTTACATCCGTAATCTCGTACTCACCACGGGGGCTTGGTTTTAAATTCCGGGCAATCTCGACCACCTGATTGTCATAAAAATACAGACCCGGCACCGCGTAATTCGATTTGGGTTTCTGCGGCTTCTCCTCAATCGACACGGCGTTCATCTCCCGGTCAAATTCCACTACGCCGTAGCGTTCGGGGTCATGTACGTGGTAGGCATACACAATGCCACCATCGGGATCGTTGTTGGCCTGCAACAGGTCAGACATGCCAGAGCCGTAAAAGATATTATCGCCCAGAATCAGAGCCACTTTGTCGTGTCCAATAAAATCGGCACCAAGCACAAACGCCTGCGCCAGTCCGTTGGGTTCGGGCTGTACGGCATAGGCAAACCGGCACCCCAACCGCGACCCATCGCCGAGGAGTTTCTCGAAATGAGGTAGATCGTGCGGGGTAGAAATGATGAGAATGTCCTGAATACCCGCCACCATCAGTATAGACAGGGGGTAATAAATCATGGGCTTGTCGTAAACCGGCATAAGCTGTTTCGACACGGCCAGGGTAAGCGGATGCAACCGAGTGCCGGAGCCTCCGGCGAGAATGATACCTTTCACTCTTTATTTGTTTATCTATTTGCGTACATGCCTTCGTAATAGCCCTGATAAGCACCGGAGGTCACATTATTGAGCCACTCCTGGTTGGTCAGAAACCAATCGACGGTTTTTTCGAGACCTTCTTCAAACTGGAGTGACGGTTGCCAGCCGAGTTCATTCATGATTTTATGCGCGTCGATGGCGTACCGAAGGTCATGGCCCGCCCGGTCGGTCACAAAATTGATGAGTTGCGCCGAACTGCCCGCAGGTCGTCCAAGCTTCTGATCCATAATCTGACACAGCAAGTGTACCAGATCGAGATTTTTCCACTCGTTGAACCCACCAATGTTGTAGGTATCGCCGTTTTTACCGGCATGAAACACCGTGTCGATGGCGCGGGCGTGATCAACTACGTATAGCCAGTCGCGAACGTTCTCCCCTTTGCCATAAACGGGCAGCGGTTTGTTGTGCTGAATGTTATGAATCATCAGCGGAATCAGCTTTTCAGGGAAGTGATTCGGGCCGTAGTTATTCGAGCAGTTCGACAGCACAACCGGCAGTTTATAGGTGTTGCCGTAGGCCCGCACAAAATGGTCAGATGCGGCTTTGGAGGCCGAATAGGGCGATTGAGGATCGTAGGCCGTTTCTTCGGTGAAAAACTCGTCGGGGTTATGCAGCGAGCCATACACTTCATCCGTCGATACGTGGTAGAACCGCTTGCCGGTAAAGTCTGGTGACCAGGCTTTTTTAGCTGCATTGAGCAGGTTGACCGTGCCCACTACGTTGGTCATCACAAACGACATGGGGTCGGTAATGGAACGATCTACGTGCGACTCAGCCGCGAGGTGAATCACGCCATCGAAGCCCATTTCGGCAAATAAATCATCCAGAAAATCGGCATCGGTAATGTCGCCCCGCACAAAGGTGTAGTTGGGAGCGTGTTCAATATCGGTCAGGTTAGCCAGATAGCCTGCGTAGGTCAGTTTATCGAGATTGACAACCTGATAGTCAGGGTATTTATTGACAAATAGCCGCACCACATGCGACCCAATGAACCCGGCTCCGCCAGTAATCAGTAGTTTCATGGTTTTCAATTTTCAGTTTTCAGCCGCTGTTGCCACCGCCAGGCATCGCGCAGGGCATCGGCTAAGGTGTATTGTGCCTGCCATCCCAGTACGTGGGTAGCCTTGTCAACCTCGGCCCAGATTTGCTCCACATCACCCGGTCGGCGGGGGCCAATGGTATAGGTTAATTTTTGTCCCGTTACGGCCTCGAAGGTGGTAATCAACTCCAGTACCGACGCCCCCCGACCCGTGCCAATGTTAAATACATCATAAAAGGCATCGTCGTTTTTCTGACTCAGCAGGCGCAACGCGCTGACGTGGGCATTGGCCAGATCGAGCACATGGATAAAATCGCGGATACAGGTGCCGTCGGGGGTATTGTAATCGTTCCCAAAAACGGTCAGGCTCTGGCGCAGGCCCGCAGCCGCCTGGGTTAGAAAAGGAACCAGGTTGCTGGGTACACCCCTGGGTAACTCGCCAATCAGGGCTGACGGGTGCGCCCCGATAGGGTTGAAATACCGCAGCGCAATGGCCCGGATAGGCAGCACGGCGGTAACCGAATCGCGAATGATGTCTTCGCCAATAGCTTTGGTATTGCCGTAGGGCGACTGCGCCGGGAGCCGGGGGGTTGCTTCGGTAACGGGCAGGTGCTCTGGCTGGCCATATACCGTACACGACGATGAAAACACCAGGTTACGCACCCCATGTTTGGGCATCAGTTCGAGCAGAATAAGCAACGGATTGAGGTTGTTGCGGTAGTATTTTAGCGGGTTCTGCACCGACTCACCAACGGCTTTACTGGCGGCAAAATGAATGACCCCGGCCACTTGTTCCTGGGCCAGAATAGCGTCCATCGTGTCGGCATCGTTGCAGTCGGCGTGATGGCAGGTAACGGCGCGGCCCAGAATAGTCTGAAGGCCGGTTAGTACCGCAGGCTCTGAGTTGGAGAAATCATCGACAATGACTGGCTCAAGACCGTTTTCGATCAGGGCCACTACGGTATGGGAGCCGATAAAGCCCGCTCCGCCAGTTACTAAAATTTTGAGTGGAGAATTCACCGGGGAAATGACTGGTTTTTTAGGGAATTTTGTTGTTATTTTCGGGTAGTAATGGCTTCGACCCAACAAAAGTAGAAAATATAGGGGCATTCGGAAACACCAATTTAGGTTATGGTTACAGTACCCCCCGAAACACCGTATCATGAACAACAATGAACTGAAAGCCCTGATTTCGCTCTTAGACGATGAGGATCAGGAAGTAAGCGGCCACGTAGAGCAGCGAATCCGGCAGTTGGGTAGCCCTATGATCCCGTTTCTGGAGACAGAGTGGGAGGGAAGCTTTAGCCCCGGTTTGCAAAAGAAAATAGAAGAACTGATCCATGAGTTGCAATATC
>JBBQUC010000256.1:0-6263 GCA_038212815.1 Cytophagales bacterium | reverse complement strand
CTCTAACTGAACGGTTAGCCTAAACGCTTCTTGGCTTCTACTGATTCTAAAGTCTGTATTTGCGTGTGTACATCCGGTATAGCACTACGGAAAGCACGAATAAAGAGAGCCAACTCTTTATTCATCACATCGGCTTTGCCTGCTTCATACACTAAACGGTATTCCAGCTAGGACAAGCGATCACCCCAAGCTTTGTAAAAAGTAGATTTAGGATTGTTAAATATGCAATCACTAAACCACTTGTGTCTAAACACTTCGTACTCTTGTTCCATTATATTTAAAAATTTATAAGTTTTTATGAAATGACTGTGAATTTTCAAACAGTGCTTCTATAATAGAAGAAATTCTATGCCTGATTCAAACTTAGCCTTCAAACAAATTGCCTAACTGCCCCAGCACGGAGCCGCCCTCTTTGTGGCTTTGGGCACCGTAGGGAGCCAGCCGCTGCACTAGTTTCGAGATGGGCATCGACTGAATCCAGACCCGGCCAGTACCGCGCAGGGTGGCCAGAAAAATACCCTCGCCCCCAAACACCATACTCCGTAACCCACCCGACCGCTCGACGCTGAAGTTGACCTGCGGCTCAAACGCTACTACACAACCTGTGTCCACACGCAGGGTTTCGTTGTTGAGTTGCCGTTCAATCACCACGCCCCCGGCATGAATAAACGCCATGCCATCGCCCTGTACTTTTTCGAGAATGAAGCCCTCGCCCCCGAACAGACCGGCACCGAGTTTCTGGTTGAAATGAATGCTTAGGCTGGTACCCAGGGCTGCACACAAAAAGGCATCTTTCTGCACAATGAGGGTATTACCATAAATGGTAGCCAGGTTGACAGGCATGACCGTGCCGGGGTAGGGAGCTGCAAAAGCTACTTTGCGCTTGCCAATCCCCCGGTTAGTAAAGTGGGTCATAAACAGCGATTCGCCCATAACCAGCCGCGAACCGGCCTGGAGCAACTTGCCCATAAACCCCTGATTGGGCTGGGAGCCATCGCCCATTTTGGTCTCAAACGTAATGCCGTCTTCCATGAACAGCATGGCACCGGCTTCGGCAATAACGGTCTCATTCGGGTCTAACTCAATCTCGACAATCTGAATGTCTTCGCCAATGATTTTGTAGTCAATTTCGTGCGAGCGCATGAGCAATGGAGGTTTAGGGTTTTTCGGGATCGTCTAAATCAAGGTCGTCGTCTAGTTCCAGTTGGTCGGCTTCTTCCTCATCTGGCTCGACTTTCTCGTCGGTTTCGCCTTTCAGAGCCTTGAGGTCATCGCGGTGGCGGAGTTTTTTGTCATCGACGGTCTTGTTCAGAAACTGATTGATCTTGTCGATGTCGAAGCTCGTGGTGATTTCACCAAACGAGTTGATCTGAATATCGAACCCTTCCAGTTCCTTATGCACACGGGGCTTTTCAATTTCGTCGGGCGGAGTAATTTTTTTCTTGCTCATCGTTTGCTTTTGTCAGTATATCTATGGACACTTAATGACCAGGTGGTGACAAGTTACCAAACCTGACTAGACTGGTCAATATTGATTGTGAATGAACGGTTTAATTACGCGTTTATCGGCTAGTTTAAGCTGGTTAGCGCGTTTTCGAGCCGGGCAATAACTTCTTCGCGGCCCACAATCTCCATTGTCAGCATCAGGTCGGGGCCAATGCCGAAGCCGGTCAGAGCGAGCCGCATGGCCTGCATAATTTTTCCCTGCTTGATGCCAGCCTGCTGCATAGCCCCGGCCAGAGTATGCCGGATGGCCTCGGCCACAAACTCGCCCTCGAATCCCAGCAGTGCGTCGCGGAAAGCCGCCACGGCCCGCCGGGAATCGTCATTCCATTTGGTAGCCACAATGGCTTCGTCGTAGGCTGTGGGTGCGTAGAAGATGGTGTGGGCCTCGCCAAATAACTCGCGGGCAAAGCTCACGCGTTCTTTCAGCAGACCGGCAATTTTAACCGCTTTATCGGGTGGGCAGGCCAGACCGGCAGCGGTGGCCTGCTGCTCAATGGTCGGGGCCAGTACCTCGTTAGGCTGCTGCCGGATGTACTGGTGGTTGAACCACTTGGCTTTCTCAATATCAAACCTGGCACCGGCTTTATGAATCTTTTCGAGGCTAAAGGCGTCAATGAGTTCGTCCATGCTGAACAACTCCTGCTCGGTGCCGGGGTTCCAGCCCAGTAGCGACAGAAAATTAACCAGCGCGTTGGGCAGATACCCTTCTTCGCGGAACCCCCGTGCCACGTTGCCAGTAAAGGGGTCGGTCCATTGCAGCGGAAATACCGGAAACCCACCCAGGTCGGCATCGCGCTTGCTGAGTTTGCCATTGCCTTCGGGCTTGAGCAGCAGCGGCAGGTGAGCAAACTGCGGCATGGTAGTCTCCCAGCCCAGATATCGGTATAACAGCACGTGCAGCGGTGCAGAGGGTAACCACTCTTCGCCCCGAATCACGTGGGTGATGCCCATCAGGTGATCGTCAACAATGTTGGCGAGGTGGTACGTAGGCAGCCCGTCGGACTTGATGAGTACTTTATCGTCGATGGCCGACGAGTGGACGTTGACCCACCCCCGAATCAGATCGTTCAGCCGAACTTCTTCTTTCCGGGGCGTTTTAAGCCGGATCACAAACGGCTCGCCCGCGCCTATTCGGGCATTCACCTCGTCGGGTTTCAGGGTCAGCCCGTTCTTCATCTGTCCCCGCGTAATAGCGTTATACTGAGCCGCTGGCGCGTTGGCGGCTTCGAGTCGCTGGCGCATAGCATCTAACTCTTCATCGGTATCGAAGGCGTAGTAGGCTTTTCCCACGGCCACCAGCCGCTCAGCCTCGGCCTGATAAATCCCCTTGCGCTCCGACTGCCGGTAAGGGCCATGCGGCCCCGGACCGTCGCCCCAGTCCACCCCCTGACCCTCGTCGATTTGAATGCCGACCCACTTCAGGCTCTCGATGATGTACTCTTCAGCTCCCGGTACAAACCGATTCTGGTCGGTATCTTCAATCCGCAAGAGCATTTTGCCGCCCATTTTGCGGGCAAACAGGTAATTATACAGGGCCGTTCGTACTCCCCCAATGTGCAGCGGCCCCGTGGGGCTGGGCGCAAACCGAACGCGAACGTCACTCATGGGCAATTACGGATATTTCGACATTGACATCTTTAGGAAGCCGGGCTACTTCAACAGTTTCGCGGGCTGGCGGGTTTTGGGTAAAAAACTGGCCGTACACCTCGTTGATGGCGGCAAAGTTGTTCATGTCTTTCACAAAAATGGAAGCTTTCACCACGTGGGCAAAGCTCATGCTGGCGGCTTCCAGAATAGCCCCAATGTTTTGCATTACCTTTAGGGTCTCGGCCCGGATGTCGCCCTGCGGAGCCAGCTCAATGGCCACCTGCCCCGATACGAACAGCATAGCACCGGCTTTGACCGCCTGGCTATACGGTCCAATAGGAGCCGGTGCCTGATCGGTATAAATGATTTGTTTGCTCATAATGAATAAGAAGGCGTAAGGCGTAAAAGCCCTTTTTTTGCAAAGTTATCAACAAACCTACGTATGCCTGACAATCACCTGATCATCTTCGTGAAAAACCCCATTGCCGGGCAGGTTAAAACCCGCATTGCTGCCACTGTTGGCCACGCGCAGGCCGTGCAGATCTATCGGCAGTTGCTGGCCCATACGCAGGCTGTGGTGGGGCAGGTAGCCGCGCAGCCAGTGGTCTATTACGGTGATTTTATCAATCCTGACGATGGCTGGAATGCCTGTCAGAAACAATTACAGACGGGCAGCGACCTCGGCGAGCGGATGCTGGCAGCTTTCCAGCAGGAGTTTGCCGCCGGGGCCAGCCGCGTGGTGATTATTGGCAGCGATTGCCTGGCCATTACACCGGGGCATATTGACCAGGCGTTTGCGGCCCTGAGCGGGACCGATGTGGTGATTGGCCCTGCCACCGATGGCGGGTATTACCTGCTGGGGATGACACAACCCCATGCGTTTGTATTTGCCGACATGCCCTGGAGCCAGCCCGAACTGGGGCAACTGACCGAGCAGGTGATTCAGCAACATGCCCTGACGGTAACCAAACTTGCCCCCCTGACTGATATTGATACCTGGGACGATTATCTAGCCGCTGGGATTGGTATAGGCGAAGCACTGGAGTGACTGTGGTTCTTTGTAAGATTGTGCGCGAGAAGCCTGTTGCAGAATACCTTTATTAACGTTTGGAATCATATCGACTGCTACAATGCCGAAAAAGGCAGGCCGTTATTCTAGTCTCGCCTATTTTTGATTTAACGGTAAATTCACGTCGCCAACACGCTTGCTTACCGGCTCAAAATTGCTCCTGACAATGCTCATACGCCCCTTTTCAGGGATGGCGACTGGCCAACGTATTCGTAGCGAGTCTGCCTTTTTTGCGGTTAACTTTAGGTTAAACTACTGAAATTGCTCGGAAAACTTGATTTTTCCGGGGATTCAGAGTATTTTTACCAGCCTGAATCAGCGAATCATGTAAACATCAAGACCCAGCGGCTGCTAGAGTAAGCAGAAATTTCAAGTAGGTGTGGCCGCCTAACTCTCCCGTTGCCCGCAACGGACTGTGTGCGTAACCAACTGTAACTTGCTATGCATAAGTTACTCTTTATAGCTGCTACCGGCGCGGCTTTACTGTCCGGTATCGTGTCTGTAGCACAACCCAGGGCTGTACTAACGGCGGCTGATTTGCACTTCTGTGGCGAATTATTACCGCAGCACCTGCCCGATGTGCTGCACCGCTGGAACAAAACCCTGGCCCGGCAGGCAGGCGATGTGGACTACCTGCTGCTGCTGAAAAAACGGTCGGCGGTGGTGTTTCCAATCATCGAGCCAATGCTTGAACGCTACTCCATCCCCAAAGATTTTAAGTACCTACCCCTGGTCGAAAGTGCGTTGAATGGGCGGGCCGTATCGCGCAAAGGGGCGGCTGGATTCTGGCAACTCATGCCGCAAACTGCCCGCGATTTGGGCCTGCGCGTAAGCCGCGAAACCGACGACCGATTCAACCTCCAAAAATCAACCCTGGCAGCCTGTAAGTTTATCTGGGATTTGTACCGGCAATTTGGCTCCTGGACCCTGGTGGCGGCTGCCTACAATGCCGGCCCCACCTACATCACCCGGCTACGTCGCCAGCATCCGGGCGGGTATCCCATCACCCTGCCCTTTAAAGCTGCTGAAACAAAAGCGTATGTGTACCAGGCCATTGCGCTAAAAGAACTCCTTACCCGCCCTAAACTGTACAACGATTTATTATCGATGCAGGCGGTTGCTTCGCTAAGTCGGGGGCTGTTGCCCATCTCGATTACTGAGCGCATGTCCATTCTGGAGGCACTGGAAACCCCTACTGTCGATATTATCGAAGCCGAGGAAACAGTTGCCGATGACGACGATATGCTGCTGACCACCGATGTGGAGGAAGAACTGGTATTGGCTCAGGAAACTGCCCCCATCGTCAAAGTCGATGGGGTACTAGCCTCATCGATGGTCGAAACCCGCAGTTTAAGCCGGGAGCCCCTGACGGACGGTCAACTGTGCGTGTTCGAGGTGATTAAGCCACAAACGGTCAATGGAGTGGCTGTACACGTTGGTGACCTGATTTATGCCCATGTCGAACTGCTCGACCGCACCACCGGACGCGCCTATCTGCGGGCTGAAAAGATTGTCACGGCCCAAACTCAGGAGACTATTCGGCTGCACCTCACGGCCGTAGAGCGTACCAAGCATCCGGGCGTAGCCATGCCCCCCCGCGACCTGCTGGCCTCCGGCTGGAAACTGAACTGGGAACAGATATAGGATTTGGGAGTTATAGTTTCATCACAAATTTGTGGTGGGAGGGCGCAAACCCTACAGCCTCGTAAAACGCGTGCGTATCCGTGCGCCGTCGATTAGTGGTTACCTCCAGATTCACGAACTGCTGTTGTTGACCCAGGGTTTTCAGGGCTGCTACCAATTGATGGCCAACTCCCCGCCCGCGCTGGTCGGCCCGGACAAATAACTCCTGTATTTCGCCTACCTGGCCCACATGATGCAGCAGCGACTGTATGTGGCAACTCACAAACCCCACTATAGTCGTATCTATGGCGGCCACCAGATAATAAATGGATGGGTTGGCCAAATTTTGCTCATACATTTGGGAAAACCGCTGCCAGTCTAGTGCCTGCGCTTCCAATTCGCAGATAAAGGCATATACAGTGTCAACATCGGCTGGGGTGGCCGGAAGAATATGGAGAGGAGTGGTCATGGATGAACG
>JBBQUC010000255.1:0-6267 GCA_038212815.1 Cytophagales bacterium | reverse complement strand
ATCGGGTTCATATCGGCCATGTATTTGCGGAGAATCCAAATGCGTTGCAGGGTTTCGCGGTCGAGCAGCAGTTCTTCTTTACGGGTGCTCGATGAGAGCACATCTACCGCCGGATAAACGCGCTTGTTCGCTAGTTTCCGGTCAAGTTGAAGTTCCATATTACCCGTGCCTTTAAATTCTTCAAAAATAACCTCATCCATTTTTGAGCCGGTGTCGATCAGGGCCGTAGCGATGATAGTGAGCGAGCCGCCATTCTCTATATTACGAGCGGCTCCAAAGAACCGCTTGGGTCGGTGCAGGGCGTTGGCATCGACCCCGCCCGACAGAATTTTACCCGACGAGGGCACTACCGTATTGTAGGCTCGTGCCAGACGGGTAATGGAGTCAAGCAGAATCACTACGTCGTGGCCACACTCGACCATGCGTTTGGCCTTTTCAAGTACCATACTCGATACCTTTACGTGCCGCTCGGCCTGTTCATCAAACGTACTCGAAATTACCTCAGCATTTACACTGCGGGCCATGTCGGTCACCTCTTCGGGGCGTTCGTCGATGAGCAGAATAATAAGGTAAACTTCCGGGTGGTTTTTGGTGATGGCATTGGCAATTTCTTTCAGCAATACGGTTTTACCCGTCTTCGGCTGCGCCACAATCATGCCACGCTGCCCTTTACCAATGGGTGCAAACAGGTCGAGTACCCGCGCCGAATAATTGTCGGGCCGGTTGCTGAGTTTTAGTTGTTCTTCTGGGAAGAGCGGAGTGAGGTATTCAAACGGAATCCGGTCGCGGATCTCCTCGGTAGTTTTGCCGTTGACGGTTGTTACCCGCAGGAGGGCGAAATATTTCTCCCCCTCTTTGGGGGGCCGAATAGCTCCGCGCACGGTGTCTCCGGTTTTGAGGCCAAACAGTTTTATCTGCGATGGCGACACGTAAATATCATCGGGGCTGGCGAGGTAATTATAATCGGCCGAACGCAGAAACCCATAGCCACCGTCCTGCATAATTTCCAGCACGCCTTCATTGTCGATGATCCCATCGAACTCACGGATATGCTGGTTATACTGCCGACGAATCCGGTTCTGGTATTCGACCTGCTCCCTCGTAGGGGTGTGCGTCTGTACGGCCTGAGGTTGATCCGTATTCTCTTCGGTCGTTTCTCCGTCGGTTTGTGGAGCCTGACCTGAGGAAACACCCGCATCGCCCGGAATAGCGTCTGCACCGGCTGAGCTACCGGCCTGAGGGCCAGGTACATTCCGGCTTTCGCTGTCTTCCGTAATAACGGTAGGGGTATAAAACTCTTCATTTGCGCCATTTCCCGTGCCGTTGGCGTCATCGGGCATATTGGGCCTGATCCGCTCCCGGCGAGAGGTGGTAGCGGCTCCACCCGTGCGGGGGTTAACCTCGTTCCGGCGGGGTCGTTCTTCCGGTCGGCGGGGGGCATCAGGCCGGGCATTCCGGTCGGGCCGCGTGGTGTCGCGCCGGTCATTTACCCGGCTTTCCGGGCGAGGGAAGGGCATGTCTGACGGTGGGGCTGCAACTGGTTCTGGCTCCTGCTGCCCATTTTGCAGGGGAGTTTCAACCGGGTCAACCGTTACGTCGGCCACAGATTCAGGTTGTGGTTCGGGTTCAACGGGGGTGGCTTCGGCTTGTCGGCGGCTTTCGGCCCGTTGCCGGGCGGGAGTAACGGCTTTCTGACGGGCAGCCACGGCTGGTGCCGACATGGGTTCAGCCGCAACCGGTTCAATTACAACCAACTCATTTATAACTAGTTCATCCTCAACGGGCTCAGCCGCAATGGCTTCTACAACCGCAGGGTCGTTAAAGTTGAGTTGGGGCGTAGCCACTATTTTCGTGAGCGGCAGGATCGCTTTGTCAATCCGGGCTTTACGCGGCACGCGTTTAGGTTCGACAATCTCCGGGACTTCTGCAGCCGGGTCATCGGCCACAGGCATCCGGGCCTGATGGTCTAATAGTTTATAAATCAATTCTTTTTTGGATAATTTACCAGTATCCTGGAGACCAAACTGGTTAGCAAGTTGGCGTAACTCCGACAGGAGTTTAAGATTTAACTCATCAATGTTGTACATACAGGGGCGGTTAGCAATTGACCTTTCGGCCCGCTGGTGGCGGCTGCGAAGCGATTGGATTTAGATGGAAACTGTCCGGTGTTGAGAACCTCCGGCGGTCAAAACAAAATAGGGTGAAACGACATGAAATGCGCTATGGGAACTGGCAGAATTTAGCTTGATTTGACTGATGCACTCTTAACACACAAACCCAACTGTATGCAGCTCCGGGCGGCTTTTGTAAGGGCAGGCGAACCAAAAATCAGTTGATGAAGCGGTTGCCTATTCAATTATGACAACAAAGATAAAACAACCGACTGACTTTCCAAACATAACGCAGGTTTAGGCTTAAATGTTTCAGCCCTAGGCCGAGAACCCCCGGCTGCGACCGCCAAAAAATCCGCTGCGGCCTCCCGAAGGTCGGCTTGACCGCGATGAAGACACGCGATCGCCTAACCGCGATGCGCGGTTATATACGCCCGGATTGCTATAAACTCCAGACCTATACCGACGTTCATCGTCCTGATAACGACCATAATTAGGGCGGCCCAGCATGTAGCCTAAGCTACCCCACATCAGCACATTGGCCAGACCATTGTGGTGATGATAACCCGCTGGGTTATGGTAATATTGCCGGGTAGAAGAGTCGGTTTGTACCAGTTTGCGGGCAGCCTCAACACTCAATGTGTCGCGATGCCCGTCGTAATAATTAACAATGGCCCCCGCTTTTGCCGGGTCAGCCTGCACTTCGTCGGTAATTTTAAATTGACCGGGTGCCGTTTCTGTTATATACGTTCTGACACCCTGTTTGAAGATGGTTTCTGTCTGCTCCTCCGAATCCTGGTTATTACGGCAACTCTGTAGCATGGCGCTGCCATTGAGCAGTGCCAAACTCAGGGTGGTGCTCAGGGTAATGTCTTTTACCCGGCGTAAAATGGCATGTCGGCGCGTTGGTGTCATGAACACTAAGGTACTGGATAATTGACAAAGCACAAGGCATAATGGGTTAGACGGTTATTATCGGTGGTCTAGCCTATCAAAATACGCGGTTGCGGTTGCCAAACAACAGAGTGATTCCTGCCGAGAAACTAAATGTACTGATTTGTTTAGCACTGGAGAAGGTAGTAGTCTGCTCAAAGTTGGCCAATTTGGCCGTACTGCTCATGTTGCTGAAGGTATATTGCCCCTGCGTATAATCGCCGTTGAGGTGTATAGCAATGCTTCGGCCAAGGCGGTACTGCATGGTTATGCCAGCCCCATAGACCGTAGCCCTGCCGCTGGCCTGGTTGGTACTAATGCTGGTTTGGACATCCCCCAGATTTCCATCGAGCCGGGTTGGGGGGCAAATGGCGATGGAGGTACCTACCAGGCCCCGCACACTAACCGATAGCAGACCAATGGGTACGTGCACATACGGCCCCGCCATGATTGACGAAACCGACCAGTTGCCAGCCTGTGCCGTGTAGTGGTCGCCATCGAGCTTATACAGTGCGTCGATCCGCGAATCAATCTGCATGGGATTTTGGTGCTGGGTATAGCGGGCCATCAGCCCAACCGGGCCAAGTACCTGATAGCCTGCCGACGCACTGAATAGGTGGCCGCGCTGAGCCATCCCTGCCTGCTCATCAGTACTTGATAAGTTAGCAAAACGCCCAGTTGGCAGGCTAATGCCGGCAGATAAAGCTACAAAGCCGTTTTTGGCCTGGTGCTCTAAAATAAAGGCTTTTTGTGCGTTAACACCCACACTCAAACTGAGCAACAACAGCAAGAAGACTAGTTTCATGGCACAATTGGTTATGCATCCGTAATTCGTTGTAGCAACTACTAACGAACAGGCAAAACCAGTGCCAACTTTGTTTTTCCTTACCGACCCTTGGCCGAATCGACAACGAGGGTGTCGATGGCGGTGACATCAGACTTGGCCGGAGCCTCACCAGGCAGAGCACGTTCGACCTGCTTATGCTTGTTCCAGGGGGCCGTTGTCCGCCGGGCCATATCGATGGTCAGCAGGATAACCAGCGCAGTAAAAACCAGGAAAACAACGATGAAAATCCGGCGATTACGGTTCATACAGGCAGGTATTCAGTGAGGTACTTGCTTGGGGGTAATGTAGAAAAGCAGTTTTCCTGTACGGCCCGATACATCCATCCACCCCAGGTCATCGAACTGAACGGCAGCAATGGCCCCTTTGCTCATGTTACTGACGGGTTCATGGGTCAGAAACTCAGCAAAGTACGATACATCTGGATTATGCCCGAAAATCATAACCGACTGGCAATCGGTCGGCAGGCTATTAACAGCCGCCAGGTAGGCCCGTGGCCCTCCATCGAACAAATCAGGATTCAGCACAATAGTTTCGGGGTCGATGTGGAGTTGCTCGGCCATAATCCGGGCCGTATGAATCGCCCGTTCCGCCGAACTACTAATCAGGCGGTCGGCGGTGATGTGCTGCTGGTAACAATGCCGCCCCATTCGGGCAGCAGCCATTATCCCTTCGGGAACTAACGTGCGGTCATGGTCGCGCTGAAAGGGAGCAAAATCTTCAGCTTTGGCGTGGCGAACAATGTAAAGCAATCGAGGCATAACGAGTTGGTAAGTAAATCAGTTGGTGAGTTAATCAGTCAGGGAGTCGATGAGTGAGTCGATAGCTCATTAACTCACTGACTGATTAACTCACTTTTACAATTCCCGAATCCAGATATTGCGGTAGCCAACGGGGTTGCCGTGATCCTGAAGCAGAAGTGGACCTGCTCCATGCGCCTGCATTTTTGGGTAGCCAATGTATTCGGTAGTACCCCGAATGGCCGTATGATTCTGTACCAAAATACCGTTAAGCAATACCGTTACGTAAGCAAAATCGGTCATAATACCACTTTTGCCAAACCGGGGGGCCTGATACACAATATCGTAGGTCTGCCACTCACCGGGTTTGCGGCTGGGGTTAGCCAGCGGAATAGCCTGCTTGTAGATCGAGCCAACCATACCATTCACGTAGGTTTTGTTCTCATAGTTGTCCAGCACCTGTAGTTCATACCGGCCTTGCAGAAAAATACCACTATTGCCGCGCCCCTGCCCGTTACCCTCCACTTTTTCGGGGGTTTTGAATTCAATATGCAGTTGAAAATCATTGAATTCTTTTTTGCTACGGGCTGAGAAACCCACGGTCGAGTACAGCACACCATTGGTGATGGGCCATTTCAACGGCCCCTCATTTTTGTTTTCCCAGTTAGCAGGCGAATAGCCTTTGATCGCTACCCACTCGTCCGAATTTTTTCCATCGAACAGCACAATAGCATCCGAAGGAGCTGAGAAGCCAGTGGCTGAGGAACCAGTGCTACCGGGGGTTACAATCGGTGGCACTGGCTCCCATATTTCGGTCGACTGCGGGGTTTGTTTGCTGGGTTCAGGTTGAGCAAAGGCCACACTTAGGGCACTTAGCGCGAGAAGCAGGGTCGAGGTCGTTTTTTTCATTGCTGTTGATTTCATTTACGAATAAAAATGCAGGGCCAAATATAGGGCAAATGCCGGATTGTCGGCTTTTATCCAGAAAAAAGGGGTAATTTTCACAGTTGAATGTCTCTTTTCTCCATTCTTAATGATAAATATACAACTAACCTGCCGATGGGTAATGGCGGGGTGCTGGCTGGCAGGAATCACACTGGCTATGGCCCAACCGCCTGTAATTGCCCCTATTCCACTTTTGCTTAACGACTTAAGTCTGTTTCGTAACCCACCTTCCAACTGGCACCTTGTCGCCGATGTCACCGCCGATCTCACCAAACCCAACACCCTCTCGGTTAGTCCCGGCACAGGGGTGCTGGTCAACCAGCCAACGGGGCAGTATGGGCAGCCGTTTAACCTGCTTACTCAACTCCAGCATGGCGACATTGACCTGGAGTTTGACTACATGATGGCCAAAGGAGCCAACTCTGGTGTGTATCTGCAAGGTCGTTACGAAATTCAACTCTTCGATAGCTGGGGGGTTCGCAGTGCAAAGGTGGTTGATAATGGATCTATTTATGAACGCTGGAACGATACCCTCCCCGCTGGTCAGCAGGGCTACGAAGGCACCCCCGCCCGCCAGAATGCCAGTCGCGCTCCGGGCCTGTGGCAACACCTCAACCTGTCATTTCAAGCTCCCCGCTTCGGAGCCGATGGGCATAAAATATCCAATGCCCGTATGCTGCGGGTTGAACTCAAC
>JBBQUC010000254.1:0-6299 GCA_038212815.1 Cytophagales bacterium | reverse complement strand
AACACATCGGGCATGTTGTTTCTGAATGATTCGCTGCTGGCCTCCGGCCCGGCAGGCGAAATCCGCGAAGGACTGGTAGGGAAGCCCGGGGGCGCGTCCGCCTACTTTCCACGGGTAGAACTGAACAACTACAGCCTGAAATGGTGGCCAAAGGCTGATAGTATGCTGATTACTACCCAGAAGAACAACTTCACCTTTTATGCCGGCACCACCCGGCTGGAGGGCGATTTAGTCTTGCGCTCAAGCGGTTTGTTTGGTAAAGGCACCCTAAACCGCGCCGATGCCGAAGCTATTTCCAATAACATTAAATTCAATAAAGATGGCTTCTTTGCCGATAACGCCCAGTTTAAGGTGGTATCGGATAAGCAGAATAACAAGCCCATTTTTCTGGGCACCGACCTCGACGTTGATTTCAACCAGGTGAAGGGCGTGGTGGGGTTAACCATCAATAAAAAAGGGCAGAGCATCGACGATACGCTTAGTTCGAGCATGGAGTTTCCGTTTGCGGCCTACCGCACCAATATCAACCGGGCGCAGTGGAACCTGAATGCCAAAACAATAGCCATGAAAGGTGATGTGAAGACTTCCCGCTTTACCGCCACCAGCGAGGAGCAGGAGGGGCTGGGTTTCAATGCCGCTGCGGCCCTGTACGATGTGGAGAAAATGACGCTGAACATTAGTGGCGTGCCGTTTATCACCGCTGCCGATGCCCGCATTTACCCCGAAAAAGGGCTGGTGACTATCCGACGGAATGGCGACATGATGGCCTTTAAAAACGCCAAGCTCGAACTGGATACCGTCAGTTTGTTCCACCGGCTCAAGGGCGGCAACATCCAGATTGTTTCCCGCACACGGTTTTCGGGCGATGCTACCTACCAGTTTGCCACCGCCCGGGGCGATACAGCCAACATTAAAATGGGTAGTTTCGAGTTAAAAGAAGCCCCTGTAGTGGTTGCTTCGGCATCAGCATCCCTAGCTTCTATCCCTGCGGGTAAGGAGCCGGTAGCGGGAGGAAGAAGTCGGGCCATCGGTCGCCGAAAATCGCCTGCTGCTCAACCGCTCACCACCTACTATACTGTGGCCCGTGCCGACATCGACGAGAACGACCATCTGCTGTTGACCCCAAAAATGCAGTTTAAAGGCACTATTACGATGGAAGCTCCCGAAAAAGACCTGGGGCTGGAAGGCTATATCAAGCCCGCCCTGAAAAAACGGCGCGATCTCATTAGTGGCTGGATACCCTTCAAGGAAAAAGTAGTGGAAACCATTGAGGTGAAAGTGGATGATAAGCTGAAAAACGAAGGTGATCAACTGCTGGTAGCTGGTATTTTTGCCCGCTACGGTGCCCCCGGTCTATACCCCGCCTTTCTGTCGCCGAAAGAAGACCCTAAAGATGATGCCATTTTCCGGGCTACCGGCCTGATGCGCTACGATGAACACGATAAGGTGTTTCGGGTGATTCAGAAAGGGAGCGACAACCTGGAGGATGTAGAGGGAGCTTTTACCTTTAGCGATGAGAAAGGCACCATGACCTTCAACGGGGCCATGCACCTGATGAACACCCTCAGCAACAGCCCTGTCCCTACCGATTACCTGCTGGCGGCTGGCTCGGCCCGTACCAATGTAGACAGCACCGTATATCGACTGAATACCCTGCTGGCGTTTACCTTCCCGATACCGGAGCAACTTAACCTGGCCGTGGCCGATAAGCTGGTAAAGGCCAACCTGGAGGAGAAAAACGACGAGGCTGCCGACGATGACCTGAACCGGCTGGCCGACAAACTACTGCCCCTGATTGGCAAAACCGCCACCGAAGCCTATCGGCTGAAAGCCCAGAATCAGCACGCCCCGCTAGCCCTGGCCTCACCCAAACTGATGGCCTCGCTGGTGCTGGCCAACGCTAACCTGCGCTGGTCTGAGAAATACAACGCCTTCTACAGCATCGGGCAGTTGGGGGTATCCCATATCCAGACCACCGACATTAACGCCCAAATGGACGGGTTTGTGGAAATTCGTAAGGGCGGCAACGGCGACGAAGCCACCATTTACCTCGAATCGTCGCCAGAGGTATGGGTCTATTACGACTACAAGCCGGGTCAGTTGGCCATTGTCACTTCCGAGCAGGAGTTGAATGACCGGATTACGGCCCTGAACGCCAACACAAAAACCAAACTTCCCCTCGACATTGTAACCGCCACCGCCGACGAGAAAACGCAGTTTACCGAACGTTACCTCGATCAGTACAAAACCCGCGAGAAGCCCAAACCCAAGCCCGTTACTCCGGCCGGGAAGACCGTTACCCCGGCGGGCAAGCCCATAGCCAAAGGCAAAGAAGCCCCTAAAGTGAAGGAGAAGAAGAAAGATAAAGAAGACGAGAAAGAAGGGTTTTGAGGCTCTCCATTCAACACCTCACCAAAAAATACGGCAACCGTACCGTCGTAAACAACCTGTCGGTAACGGTGGGGGCCGGGGAAACCCTGGTGTTGCTGGGCACTAGCGGCTGCGGAAAAACCACGACCCTCCGCATGATAAACCGGCTAATCGAACCCAGCAGCGGGCAAATTTTGGGAAACGATATCGACATCCGGCAGCAGGATGTGCAGACCCTTCGGCGTAGTATGGGGTATGTGATGCAGGAGTCGGGCTTGTTTCCGCACTATACTGTTGCCCAGAATATAGCCGTGGTACCGCGCCTGCTGGGTTGGGAGCCTGCCCGGATTATGGCCCGCACTCTGGAGTTAATGGCCATGCTTCGGCTCCCTGATAATCTCCTGAATCACTATCCGGCGCAGTTGAGCGGGGGGCAGCGACAACGGGTGGGTTTGGCCCGCGCCCTGGCCGCCGATCCGCCCATTGTGCTGATGGATGAACCCTTCGGTGCACTGGACCCCATTACCCGTGCGGGCATCCGGCAGGAGTTTGCCCAACTGGAAGCCCTCCGCAGCAAAACCATTGTGCTGGTTACTCACGATGTAGCCGAAGCATTTGCCCTCGCCGATCAAATTTGCCTGATGGATGCCGGGGTGGTGCAACAATACGGAAAACCCCATGACCTGCTGGACCACCCTGCCAATGCCTTTGTTCAACACTTTTTTGACCTAGCCCGCCAATCTGCATGGCTGATTTCTTCACCTTCGTCCGGGAGCAAGCCGGGCAACTAACCAACCAGATACTCACCCACATTGGCCTTACCCTGGCTTCGCTGGCAATGGCTCTGGCCGTTGGCATGCCGCTGGGCATCTTCATTACCCGCCAACGGCGGCTGGCTGCGGTAGTGCTGGGGGGGGCTGGGGTGCTGCAAACGGTACCGAGCATTGCCTTGTTGGGTGTCTTGATTCCGCTGCTGGGGATTGGAGCTGGCCCGGCTCTTGCCGTGCTGTTTCTTTACGCGCTGCTGCCCATTATCCGCAATACCTATGTGGGTATTACCGGAGTGAATCCTGCCATCCGCGAGGCTGCGCAGGCAATGGGCATGACCGACTGGCAGGTGCTCACCCGCGTAGAGCTACCCCTGGCGTGGCCGGTGCTGCTGGCAGGTATCCGCACGGCAGCAGTGATTAATGTAGGCGTGGCAACCCTGGCGGCTTACGTAGCGGCTGGCGGTCTGGGTGAGTTTATTTTTGGCGGCATTGCGCTTAATAACACCAACATGATGCTGGCGGGGGCCATACCAGCCGCCTTGCTAGCCGTGGGGTTCGATCAGGGATTAGGCTGGTTGCAGCGGCATGGACAAAACCGGGGCGGCACTGTGTTGGGAATTGTACTGGCCGTGAGCCTGTTGGCATTTATCCCGCAAACGGGCCAAACCAGGCTACAGGCGGGATTTGCTCACGAGTTTATTGGCCGGGCCGATGGTTATCCGGGTCTCCAGAAAACCTATGGCCTGAAGCTCTCCGTACGGCTCATCGACCAAAGCCTGATGTATGAAGCCATCCGCAGCGGAGCCGTCGATGTGATCAGCGGCTACTCTACTGAGGGCCGAATCAAAGCGTTTAACCTGCGCGTACTCACCGACGACCGCCACGCGTTTCCGCCTTATGCAGCCGCGCCCGTGGTGCGGCAGGTCGTACTCACGCAATACCCGACGCTACAACCCACCCTGAACTTATTGGCCGGTAAACTCACCGACTCGGTCATGACCGAGCTGAACTACCGAGCTGATTACCTGCACCAGTCGCCGGAGCAAATTGCGCGGGCATTTCTCCAACAGGCGGGGTTATACCAGCCAGTCAGCGGCCCGCGTACCGGGCAGGTAGTGCTGGGGTCTAAGGTATTTACGGAGCAGTATATCCTGTCGGCGATGTATAAATTGCTGATCGAGGGGCATACATCGCTGCGGGTAGTTGCTAAAACGGGGTTTGGCGGTACACAACTCTGTTTCAGTGCCCTGCGCACGGGGGCCATCGACCTCTATCCTGAATACAGCGGTACGGGGTTACTGGTCATACTGCAACCCAGCCCACCTATCCTCGATTCGCTAAACGCCCTGCCCAGTACTACTCGCCCCGATGCTATTTTCAGCTATGTGCAGCAACAATTCAGCCACCGGTATGGGGTAGCCTGGCTGCAACCGCTAGGGTTCAACAACGCCTATTGCCTCATGCTGCGGCAGGTCGATGCCCGGCAGTTACACATTCAGACAATCTCGGATTTAACCGTTGCTGCGAGGCACTAGCTAAGTTGTCAGTAGGCTGCTCAACCTACTGACAAAAAATGAGCCAGGCGCAACTGCGCCTGGCTCATGCCACTACTCCTTCTCACTTTTTATTATTTCTCCGTTACGCGGACGGCAATCCGCCGGTTTTGGGCGCGGCCTGCTTCGGTATCGTTGGTAGCAACTGGATGTTCAGGGCCGTAACCTTCGGCGGCTAAACGCGTTTTGGCAATACCCATCGTCACCAGTTCGCTCATAACCGCTTCGGCCCGCGCCTGCGATAATTTCTGATTCAGGTCGGCACTACCCGTGTTATCGGTATAGCCGCCTAGTTTGATAGCCACCTTTGGGAAGGCTTTTAGTATTTCAGCGATATTTTTCACCTCCTCTTTCGATTCAGGCACCAGTGTAGCCTTCCCTGTTTTGAACAACAGTCGATTGAAGTTAAACCAGGCCGTTTTATCAACAGGCTGTTGCTTATTCTCGATAAACTTAACCAGTTTGTTCTCGATTCCGGATTCAGGAATAGTCAACTCAACCCCGTTGGGCAGTTTGTAGGTAAAGAAAGAACCCAGTGCCGACATGGCGTTGGCAGCACCGTCTTTCACATTGGTTGCCGCCGAGTCGATGGCCGCACCTGCCGACGAGGCTGCCGAATCGACCGAAGCAGTGGCATCATGCACCATAGTGCTGGTCGAGTCAGTAACAGCGGCTGTAGAAGTTGGTTTATTCTCGCAACCCCGCAGGAAATACCAGATCAGTAAAGCACCGGCAACCAGAGCCAGCCAGGGCCACAGCCGCGACAGACCACTGCTGGTTTCTACGGCGGTATTTTCCACGCTATCGGGAATAGTACGGTAAGTGGCTTCTGTAGGCGATTGTACCTGACTGGCTACGGTACCTGCTGAACCGAACATACCACTCAATGCACCTAAGCCCGGCACCGCACCCAGTAGCGATCCTAACCCGGCAGGCAAAGCACTCTGCATAGATTCTTTTTGGCTGGTGAGCAGGTTGACCAGGCTACCCGCCCCCCCCGACGCACCCGTCTGGCGGCTCAGTACATTCATCAACAGTGACCCCGCCATGCCCAGCAGACCTGTAGCCGACGATGCGTTTACCCCCGAATAAGTTGAGATAGCATTGGCCACGGCTGCCCCCTGCGTATCGCCAAACAGCGAACTAATCAGCCCGCCCCCATTCTGAATCAGACCCTCGATAACCGACGTGGTTTGGGTTTCTGTCGAGGTAGGTAGCGTTGTAGTACCCCCAAACTGGGTGAGCAGGGAACTCAGCAGATCACTGCCGCCTGGCCCTTCGGCCTTGCTGATGAGGCCACCGAGTACGGCGGGCAACGCGCCTGTGATCGCTTTTTGGGTATTGTCGGGGTTTTCACCCAACACAGTGCTTACTTTGTTAATGACAGCCGAGGTTAGGTACTCTTTTGCCAGGTCAACTACATTGATTGCCATTGTTCACGATGCAAGATTAGTGAAAGGTCCCGTTTGGGTTCCAACGGCATTGTGACGCAGGCTATACGCAAAGTCACTGTATATCGGTAAACTTCTTAGTAGGCTCGTCGCCTAACGGCCAGCCGGACAAGCCCATACACCACCAGCCCCAGCACCAGGGCTGTTATGGCCCA